>NZ_JBHIOQ010000030.1:0-194057 GCF_042195565.1 Bartonella sp. AP88XZML
ACCCCTTAAAAACTCTTTGAAAAAAAATAAATTGGTACAAAACCTAGTGGCAAATTATACAAAACCCGCTGGCAAGCTACACCCGCTGGCAAGCTACATACAGGCAAGCTACAGCTACAAGCTACAACAAACAAGTAATGGTAGCGGAGGAGGGATTTGAACCCCCGACACAAGGATTATGATTCCTCTGCTCTAACCTACTGAGCTACTCCGCCAAAATAAGCAATCATAATTGTCAATAATTACATCTTTTGCGGATATAAGGGGTAGAATAGTAAGATGTCAAGCATCGTTTTTAAGCTTTTCTCTTGTCATTCTATTTTATCCTCGATATGTAAAAGTGTAATTTTCATATGATAAAGTAAGGTAAGGCATGAAAATGGTGCCACGTGTAGCGGTTTTAGGATGCGGTCATTGGGGTGAAAATCATATACGGACACTCCACTCTCTCGGGGCTTTAGCAGCAGTTTCTGATATTGATAATGATCGTGCTGCTAGTTTTGCAACACTGTATGGTGTAGAGGTTGTTACACCAGATGATCTTTTTACGCATCGAGATATTGATGCGCTGGTATTAGCGTTGCCGCCACAATTGCATACGCAAAATGTGCTCCGTGCTGTTAAAAATGGTAAAGATGTTTTGGTGGAAAAACCAATAGCCTTGAATGTTTCTGATGCTAAACGCCAAGTTCAGGAGGCTGAGGCCTATGAGCGAGTTTTTATGGTGGGCCATATTTTGCGTTTTCATCCAGCTTTTGAAAAAATGTGTGAATTGGTGAAAAACGGAGATGTGGGAGATGTGCGATATATTTATTCTCATAGATTAGGCTTTGGAAAATTTCACACACACAGTGATGCTTTATGGGATCTTGCCCCTCATGATCTCTCAATGATTTTGGCGTTGACAGGATGTGAACCTTCCGAAATTCGCGGTGAGGGGGCTGCTGTCGTTGATCAGATTTCTGATTTTTCTCATATTCATATGATTTTTCCAAATGGCGTGCGTAGTCATCTTTTTACTTCACGCTTGAGTTCTTATCGTGAGAGGCGTTTAATTGTTGTTGGAACAAAGGCTATACTCGTTTTTGATGATATGGAACCGTGGAGTCGTAAATTGGCAATGCACTATTTTGCCGTTTGGAAAGAAAATCAAGAGTGGGCTTTTAGCATGGATGAGCTGAATTACATTGATGTTTGTGAAGATTTGCCGCTTACTTGCGAATTACGGCATTTCCTCCATTGTATTGAAACGCGTCAATCACCTCGTACAAATGGTGATGATGCTATTGCGGTTTTACGGATTTTAACAGCTGCTGATGTCAATTATGATAGATAAAAGAGATAGGTAGCGCTTTTGCATTCTTGTGATGATCAATGGAGTTAATATGCAATTCATCGACCTTGGGGCGCAGCGTGCGCGTATTGAAGATAAAATTAATTTTGCAATTGCGCATGTAGTCGCTAGTGGTAAGTATATTTTGGGACCAAAAGTAACAGAATTTGAAGAGAAATTGGCAGAATATCTTGGCGTTAAACATGTGATTGCATGTGCTAATGGAACAGATGCTTTGAAGATGCCTCTTATGGCTAAAAATATTGGTCCAGGGGATGCTGTTTTTTGTCCTAGTTTTACATTTTCAGCAACGGCTGAAGTGGTTGCTTTGGTGGGGGCTAAACCTGTTTTTGTTGATGTTTTACCTGATACATTCAATATTGATGTTGAAAAACTTTCTCACGCTATCGAAATGGTAAAAAAAGAGGGACGTCTAAAGCCAAAAGCTATTATTGCCGTTGATTTATTTGGGCTTTCTGCTGACTATGTGCAAATTGCTCAAGTGGCTGCAAAGGAAAATCTTTTTATAATTGAAGATGCTGCTCAATCTATGGGGGGGAGAAGCGGTAATACTATGTGTGGTGCTTTTGGTGATGTGGCTGCTACAAGTTTTTATCCTGCAAAACCATTAGGATGTTATGGCGATGGAGGCGCTATGATGACCAATGATGATCATTTTGCAGAACTTTTACGCTCTATTTTGTTTCATGGTAAAGGTGAAACGCAATATGACAATGTACGTATTGGTATGAATTCGCGTCTAGATAGCATTCAGGCTGCAATTTTACTAGAAAAGTTTGCGATTTTTGAAGATGAAATGGAAAAGCGTGTGGAAATTGCTCAACGCTATTCCAATGGCTTAAGAGATATTGTTACAGTTCCAGAAATAGGAGAAAATATTCGTTCTGCTTATGCACAATATACGATTAAGGTAAAAGAACGGGATAAATTAAAAGATTTTTTACAAAAAAATTCTATCCCTACAATGATTTATTATAAAACTCCTTTACATCAACAGCCAGCTTATAAACACTTCCCTTATGTAAAAGATTCCCTTTCTGTTTCAGAGTCTTTAGGAGGGTGTGTTTTAAGTTTACCAATGCATCCTTACTTGACACAAACGGATCAGGATATGATTATCAAAAAAATAAGAGATTTTTATCACTCTTGAGAGCGTGTTTTTATCCTTAAAATTATGGTCAAAGCTTTATTGGTGATCCATCTTAGAAGGTATTTTTTGTTAGAGTGTGTGGCCAATGTTTTGGTATTATTTCCTTTCTAGGACCTATGAAATGTTGTCCTTTAGAGCGGTGATATGATTAGAAAGTGAAGCTTCTAGACAAGAAGATATTTTTTAACAGAACGGTATGGGCTAAGAAACTTTGTCCTTTAGCTTAGCAAAAAAGTCACGTTTAATAAAAAGGATTTAGGTTATGAAAGTTACAATGAACCTTTGTTGATTTTACTCTTCATTTAAGGTGTTTTAAAAGATAACTTATTTAACGGGGCTTTTGGAGAGAAAAGTTATTTTTTGGCGAATACGTGATGCTAGGTCATTTTTGCTTTTGGATTTTTGAATCAATGTGTTGATGGGTGATGTATTCCCCTCTTGTAGCGCTATTTGAGCTGCTAATGTTGCTGCAAGTTCTTTTGTTTCTTCTCGGAGTTCTTCTAGCAATTGGTGGTTAGCGGTCGTGTCCAGCTCATGAGTTTGAATTTTTTGTAAGCGTTGCTGATAGTGTGCGACTTTTTCACGCATCATTTGTCTTTCCTTTGGAAGTGTGTAGTGTGGCGATATTTTGTTTGATTGCTATCGCTTCTTTGGTGAGAGTATCTTTTGTGGGGAGGCATAGCCGATAAAACTGTTCTGTTACTTGGCTCAGTTGTATTTTTTGTTGGACATATTTTTTTTGCAAAAATTCGTACTTTTGTTGGTTGTTTGCTAATTCTACAGCATGTTGTGCACGAAGAAAATCGTGATTTGCTTCTATTTCCGCGAGTGATAATGGTATTTTCGCACAAACATCTTTATACGCAAAATGAACGGCTTTACGCCAAATAAAAGGAGATAAAAGCACCAGTAACCAGGAAGTGAAAGCAACTCCAAGTATAAAAAAAAGAAATGATTGAATAAGCATAATACCCCTTTTCAAATAAGAATACGTTTAAAACGGATTCCATGTCGGTCTATGTGTTAATTTTAAATATCCTATATTGATACCAAGGCGTGCGCCGACTCCTGTACGTATTGGGATTAACAAGGTATTATGGTATTTTAGGACATGAAAACCAACACCTGCAATTAAATAGGCCGAACCTGAAATACCACCATAGCGTCTCCATAAATTATTTATGCCATTAAGATTGTAAACTAAGATCATTAAACGGGAGCCTTGGCCGCCAAAATCCCATCCTACTGAGGGACCTTGCCAAAAAACTTTATGTTGACCATAGCTTTTGGTAAAAACCATTCCTTCGCCATAGGTTAATCCAGCAAAAAAGGCACCAGAAGCTTCTTCTCCTAAAATATAGGCATTGGGATAACCGTATTTTGAAAAAATATTTTGAATTGCAACAGCCAGACCACTAGCTGTTTTTCCAAAAAAAATATGACCAGAATCAATAATTTCTTGGAGTGAATAATGAGGTTCGTTTTGCTCTATTGGTTTTAGTCGAGCTTGTGTAGTGTTTATGGTGATGAATAAAAGGAAGATTAAAGATATAATATTTTTGTACCAGTATTTGAGCAGAGAGAGAGCCATGGAGTTTTCTCCTTTTATTAGTGATAAACAAAAAGATAATATTAGAATTTTCATTCTATTCAAATAAAAAATAAGATATAAGGTTATTTAAATTCTTGAATTTATTTCTGAATTTTTTAGCATGATTGTTAATGTTTCCTATTATGCATCAGATGTTAAGAGTTTTTCTTTAAAATAAAGTTTGTTTTTTTGAATCTAGGAGTTTTCAATCATTATGACGTTAGATATTTCTTTGAAGCCTATGGATCTTGCTGCTTTGCTTTGTAGTCGTATTTGCCATGATTTGATTTCACCTGTGGGGGCTATTCAAAATGCAATGGAGCTTTATGATGAAGGAGGAGCTGAAGAAGATGCTTTACAATTGGTGCGTTTATCCGTTGCGAGTGCTGCTGCACGTCTACAATTTGCGCGATTGGCTTTTGGTTTTGCTGGTGCAAGTGGAGGACAAATAGATACACGGACTGCAGAGCAGGTTGCTCAACAATATATGAAAGAAGAAAAAGCAACTTTAAAATGGCAAGCTTCTTCTTTATTGTTAGAAAAAGATGAAGTTAAACTTTTGCTTAATTTATTATTGATTGCAAACGCAACAGTTTCTCGTGGTGGTGAAATTGTTGTTATGATTTTGCAAGAAGAAAATAAACGTTCTTTTCGATTTGAGGTTTTCGGTAGAACTCTCCATATCCCCCCTCATTTTCTTGCGTTATTTCGTGGAGAAGTTCAAGAAGAGCTTATTGATGCACATGTCATCCAATTTTATTACACAATGTTACTTGCTCAGATGACAGAGATGAAAATAAATATTGATGAAAGTGATGGTTGTATTGTTTTAGAAAGTGTAAAAAAGCTTTGAATAAGAGAGAAGCGCTTAAACTGTGTTGGGAAAAGTGGCTTCGATTGAACTTATGAGCGATAAGGTTATATGTGTAAATTGGGTGTGGTTACTTCTTAAGCTTTAAGCGCTTTCTATATGAGATTTTTAGTGTGCGAGTTCTCTACTTTTAATAGAGAAAAGATCTCGGGGAAAAAATCTCGGCCCGCTACACTCCGAGATTTTACAATGTGCATATTCACTGCTTAAGCGGTTTTTCGTACGTTCTCTTCAACTGGATCACGTAATACATAACCACGTCCCCAAACTGTATCAATGTAATTTACACTGGAAGAGACTGCTTCCAATTTTTTCCGCAATTTACAGATAAAAACATCGATAATCTTTAGTTCTGGTTCATCCATTCCACCATAGAGATGATTGAGAAACATTTCCTTGGTAAGGGTGGTGCCTTTGCGTAAAGAGAGAAGCTCTAACATTTGGTATTCTTTACCGGTTAAATGAACAGGGCGCCCTGCAACTTCGACAGTTTTTGTGTCAAGGTTAACGGTGAGATCTCCGGTAACAATAACCGATTGTGCATGTCCTTTTGAACGACGAACAACTGCATGGATACGTGCAATGAGCTCATCCTTATGAAAAGGCTTCGTCATATAGTCGTCTGCTCCAAAGCCAAAACCACGAACCTTATCTTCAATGGCATTCATACCAGAAAGGATTAGGACAGGAGTTTTTATTTTTGCCAACCTTAGAGTCCGCAAGACATCATACCCTGACATGTCAGGCAAATTCAGATCAAGCAAAATGATATCATAATCATAGAGTTTTCCTAAATCGATACCTTCTTCACCCAGATCAGTGATATAAACATTAAAGTTAGCCGACTTTAACATCAACTCAATGCTTTGAGTAACTGCTCTATCATCTTCAATTAATAATACGCGCATTTTAGATCCCTCACTTTGCTCCTTCACGAATCATAAGGAGCATTTCTATTTTATATCAGTTAGCAAAACCACTGTTATAAAAACAATTCATTAAATCAAACACTTATAACAAAGCGTTTATGAACATTTCAGTAGTACGCGTAACAATCACTACTAAATTCCCCACTATCCATGATAGTGGTTAACAAAATATTGTTATTTTTGAAAGAGGCTACAAAATTATTTTAGAAAAATCCTATATTTTTTAACATAATAAAAAAGGAGGGCTTTTTCTATAAACTTTAACTTAAAAAAATTTGTAAAAGAGCTTTATAAATTACTTTTTTACAATTTCAGTGTTTATTTACTGAGCTTTAAACCTCTTCAGTTTATAATAGGGGAAAAGTTAAAGAAATAGTTATTGCTCTATTAAAGCAGATTGTATTTTCAGATGCTTTAATGAAAGGCAAAAATTATTATAATTTCAAGTTAATAGACTGTTTTTGTCGGATAGATATATAACTAAAAGATATTTATTGGGTGTGAATGCGAGTTTTGAGTTGGCGCAATCAAGGAGTAGTGAGTATGAAGCCACGAGAAAATATGGTGCGATTAAGGATGTTTCAAGTGCGTGGAAAGCGCCGTGAAATTGCACAGCTTGAGATGATGATCGCAGAATTTGAACGAATGGTGTTAGAGTTGGAAGCACAGATTACTCATGAAGAACGTAAATCTGGAAACAATGATGTTCACCATTTTGCTTATTCTGCTTTTGCGCGTGCAGCGCGGCAAAGACGTGATAATCTGATCAATTCAATTCGTGATTTAGAACTTCAAAAAACAAATGCTGAAATTGCTCTCCATGAAGCTAATACAGAGCTGCAACGTGCACAGCTTTTGGAAGCACGAGAAAAGAAGATTGCTGCGGATGATAAGGATATTTTGATTCAATCTAATTCAATGGTTGGCTAATTTAATGGCTGGATGATAAAAGCAATTATTGAAAAATCCATTCTTTCAGGTTTATCTTTTGGATATAGTATAAAACAGCCAAACTTTTATCAAGTTTGGCTGTTTTATAGATTGCTTTATGTTTTATTAATCAATGGCAACTTAATGCCTGTAGTGTTGAATCTTGGTCGTTCGTAATCCCGCTAAACCGTGTTCATCGATTAAACTTTGCCATGAAAGAAATTCTTCTACAGTCAAAGTATAACGGTGGCACGCTTCGTCAAGACTTAACAATCCACCTCTGACAGCCGCAACAACTTCAGCTTTGCGACGAATCACCCAGCGCCGTGTTGTTTGCGGCGGTAGGTCGGCAATTGTAAGCGGACTTCCATCTGGCCCAATAACATATTTCATTTGTGTTTTTATCAAGTTGCTCATTCGTATCCTCTACCTTTAGTCAAGGACTTGATTCGTTTATAGAGCATGAAATTTAAAAAAGAGCTAAAAGCGCTGAAAGAAAAAATTAATAAAGTGATTGGGTATGTAAAAAGAAGCTCAAGTTGAAGTGTGTAGAAGAGATTCTTGCAATATTTTACTGGATTTTTCAAAAGAGAAAAAAGGATTTCTCCTAAACGATTACCATTATGCCTTATTTCCATCATTCTTTTTTTGTTTGCAGCAGCTCTTAAGAAAGTAATGCCTATGGTTGTGGAAAGGATAAAAAAATAATATAAAGACAATCAATCATGTAAAAGTGCTAAAGAGCGTGCATCAGAATGTCAACATATGGGTAGCCATTAAACAGAGCATTAAATAGAGAATGAATACATGTTTTTAAACAGTCTTGATTTACCAGGGCAACCTGAGGATTCTCGCATTGTTGTTGCAATGTCGGGAGGGGTTGATTCATCGGTTGTTGCAGGTCTTTTGAAAAAGGAAGGGTATAATGTTATTGGCATTACGTTGCAGCTTTATGATCATGGGGAAGCAACGCATCGGGTGGGGGCGTGTTGTGCAGGACAAGATATTGAGGATGCACGCCGCGTTGCAGAAACACTAGGAATACCGCATTATGTTCTTGATTATGAAAAGCGCTTTCGCGAAGCTGTTATTGATCCTTTTGCAGAAAGTTATGCTCATGGAGAGACCCCAGTACCATGTATTGCATGTAATCAAACGGTTAAGTTTGCTGATTTATTAGCAACGGCACGCGAATTGGGGGCAGATGCTTTGGCTACGGGACATTATATTCGTTCGCGTTCCCACGGAGCGCATCGAGCACTCTTTCGTCCTCTCGATAATGATCGTGATCAGAGTTATTTTCTCTTTGCAACGACACAAGAACAGATTGATTATTTGCGTTTTCCACTTGGTAACCTTCCAAAAGCCCGCGTTCGTGAAATGGCAGCAGAAATGGGCTTTGTGGTTGCCAATAAGCATGATAGTCAGGATATTTGTTTTGTTCCACAAGGAAAATATTCAGATGTTATCGCAAAACTGCGTCCAGAAGCAGCTAATCCTGGCGTTATTGTCCATATTGATGGAAAGATTTTAGGTAAACATTCGGGAATTGTTAATTATACGGTTGGTCAACGTCGTGGTATTGGGGTGTCAACGGGTGAAGCGCTTTATGTGGTTTATCTCGATGTGGAAAATGCACGTGTTATTGTTGGACCGCGTGAAATGTTAGAAACGCATAAGCTTTTTTTACGTGATGTGAATTGGCTTGGTGATGAGTCGTTAGATAATTTCCCTTCTCAAGGTATTGAGGTGGCTGTAAAGGTGCGTTCAACGCGTCCTCCTCATCTTGCGCGCTTACATTATAAAGAAGGTATTTTTTCCGTTGATTTATTGGAATGTGAAAATGGTGTGGCACCAGGGCAAGCTTGCGTTCTTTATGATGGAAATGGTCATGAGGCGCGTATTCTTGGGGGAGGATTTGTAACACATTCAGAACGTGCAGCCGATACTGAAATGATGTTGAAGCGCGTTTTATGCAATCTCGAAACAAAAGATTCTGTTTCCTCAGAACTAAAAACAACAGCTTTATAAAGCATAGTAAATTGATTTAATGATATCTTTAACCTTAAACTTGAATGAGAGACTTCCGGAAGATTTTCTCATTGAAAGTTTGTTTTATGATTGAATCCATCAACATTATATCTTCTGCACGTCATAAGTGGGGTTAGGGTGTGGAAAGTGATGAAAAAAATGTAAAAATGTTTTTTATCAATGCTTTCAAAGGCTAGGGAACGGCAATATTATTGGAGACTGGTAGATAACACACAACATTAGGTATGTTCTATAACTTGAAGTGTTATCATCTTTAGTGGTCAAAGTTGGTAAAATGAGCAAGTGCAATACCTGAGGCTGTGGCAACATTAAGGCTGTCAAAACCGTCAGTCATGGGAATACGTAAGGTGTTTGATTGTTGTAGTATATGGGGTGGTAAGCCATCGCCTTCTGTTCCAAAAATAAGTGCCATTCTTTTGGTTTTGTTGGCTTGTTTGAGAGTGTGTGAGGCAGAAGGGGAGAGTGCATAAAGATGAAAGTTTTCATCGTTTAGAGCAGCTATAATGTCATCTATATCAGCGTTTTGTGTATAGGGTACTTTTAAAGCAGCACCGGCAGAAACTCTTATTGATTTGCGATAAAGTGGATCGCATGAGGTTTTGTCGACAATAATGCCATTACTGGCAAAGGCTGCTGCATTACGAAAAATTGATCCCATATTATCGTGATTCGAGATACCACATAAAACAAGAATCAAAGCTTTTTCTGGAAGATATTGTAAAAAACTTTGTAAAGATGGCAGTATTTTGCGTTTACCAATACCCAGAACACCACGATGAACATGGAAACCGGTGATATTATCCATAACTTTTTGTGGAACGCAATAAATGGGACATAGGGGCTGTGTTTTTTCTAAAAGCGGTAGAAGTCCAGAGAGACGGTTTGCTAAGATAAGCAGTGAGATGGCAGAAAACTCTTTTGAGTGCAGTAATGCGGACAAAGTTACTTTGCTTTCAGCAATAAATTGATGTTGCCGTCCAACAAGATCTTTTTCACGGATATTATGATAGGCTTTTAGGCGTGGATCATCTGTTTCATTGATTGTTGTGATATTCAAATGCATGCGAGATTTTTAGTGCTTTTTTCTTATGATTTCCAGATGTTAGAATTTTTTTATTTTAAAAGAAGAGATAAAAAAATACTTTTTTAAAACTTATGGTAGAATTTATGTTGACAATATACAACCATAGGTATAATGTGAAAATACTGATACGGAATCATATATTTTTCTCGTATCGGGTGCAGTGTCTTGGGTCCCCGCTATTTCCCAAGTTCTGTATGCCCTTAATTTCTAAGGGAAAAGAATCTGGGTCCCCAATGCCCAGATTCTTTTTTTTGAGGGTAATCATTGTTCTTCATTTCTATATCTAAATTTTTTAGTAAATCATATTTTAAAATCCAGTTGACCTGTAAGGTTACAGTAGAGTGCTAAGATATTTTTTCTAAGGTGCAAAGATGGCTTATAGATGGGTTATAATGCACATCATAAGACTAAAAAAATGCATGATTATGATAGATTTGAGCAAAAACAAGTTTTTCGTTTATGAGAAGTGAGATGGCTTTAAGTTATTCAGAAAACGATTAATAATGAAGGTTATGTGTTTGATTGCTCTTGGGAAAGCTCTTCTTTCTATTATTTTCTCTCTTCTTTATTTATTGGTGCTGTTCGTGTAACTGAGCAGTTTTTACGATAATAATGGTGAGCTGAAGCGTTTATTGTATGATGAAGCTTCTGTAATATTGAGGAAAGATCGTCGTTATGCCAAAAGTATAATGATATGGTTGAAAATATTAATTCCCTATTTCGTGAAGAAAAGGATGAGGTTCATGGATGTAAAAATCAATATACAAAGCTTAACTTTATACTCTATTTTTATTGCGTGTATTGTTTTTGCTTTGAAATATTGGGCATATCACATCACAGGTTCGGTTGCACTTTATTCTGATGCATTGGAATCAATCGTTAATATCCTTGCATCATTGGCAGCATGGTGGGCTGTTAAAGTGAGTATGAAGCCAGCAGATCATGATCATCCCTTTGGGCATCATAAAGCGGAATATTTTTCCGCAATTCTTGAAGGGGTACTCATTATTATTGCGGCAATTGTTATTTTAAGAGAAGCATGGATAGCTCTTTCTACCGTTAAATTGTTGCAGAAACCTGGAATATGGCTTGCTATTCATCTTATTGCAACTGTCATAAACTGTATGTGGGGAATGGTTCTTATTGGGCAGGGAAAACTCCATCGCTCACCGGCTCTTAAAGCTGATGGAGTACATTTTATAACTGATGTTTTTACGTCTCTTGCAATTTTAATTGGTTTGATTGCTGGTTTTGTCGGAGGATGGGGAGCTTTAGATCCAATTTTAGCGATAATCGTTGCTGTTAATATTCTCTTACAGGGCTGGAAGGTGATTAGAAATGCTGTTCAGGGATTAATGGATGTTGGCGTTGAATTGAATGAAAGCATGCGGATTCGGGAGCTGATTTCTGCAAATGCATCGGGTGCGCTTGAGGTCCATGATTTGCGGACGCGTGTTGCTGGGAGGGTTACTTTTATAGAGTTTCATTTGGTTGTGCCTGCTATAATGCAGGTAGGAGAAGCACATAAAATTTGTGATAAAATCGAAGCTGTTCTTCAAAAAGAATTTGATAATGTGCGTATTTCTATTCATGTCGAGCCTGAAGATGAGGCAAAATTGCCTCCTGGTACAACGGTGATCCCTTTTATATAAAAAGATTTTTTCAATTGGGTTGTCATGTTACGAACATTAATTTTTTACGGTGTGGCAACTCATATCTCTTGAAAATACGATGATGCTCTTTTGTTGATTGTATTTTTGCATCAATAAAGGGGAAGATTAAACAAAGTCTCTTAAGGCAAGATTTATTCTGTTATCGTACACTGTCATTTAAGGTGTGGTGAGATAAGACCTATAAAATTTGATCTCTTAAGCATTTTTTGAGTGCGCGGTCAATGCCGAGAAGTAAGGCTTGCTGGTGGCATTTAATTGAATTACATGAAATGGTTATCCGCTGAAATTGGCTTAAGAAGATGTATTGTTTACGGGGCTGTCAAGAATAGATCTCTTGTTTTTGAGAGCGAGAGGAAATAGAGCTTAATTATAAATTTTATATAAAATACTTTGTGAGACAATAATCATAACATACCTTATTTTACTTATGCTTGCAAAAAATATTTTTTATATTCATAAAGATTAGAATGGCGGTGGTCTATAGATAATTCTTAGCTCGAGCATATGAAAAGAAAGTATGATACAAGAAATAACAGAGTTTTGCTTGCCTTCAGCTTTCAGTCAGTAAAGGTAATTATAACCGCCATTCTTCAAATATGATTTTATCCGTGTAGATTATACAAAGTTAGACGTTTATCTGAATAGCTTCAGTATATCTATTAAGAATAGAAAAGCTATTTCATATCGCTATGATGTTATTCAAGGGCTCTTAAAACGACGATTCCTGGTGTTTTTGCAACATAATCCATAAAAGGGGTATCGACGACTTTTTCATTTTCTTTGTGTGAAGGAGCATGTCGTAACATCGGCCCTTTATCTGTCATGATAAAGAAACTCACATGTGTTACATCCAATCCAGCAAGTTTTGCATAAATGCCAATGAAATCCCCTGATTTTAAACGGCTTATAACCTCTTCATTAATAAAGTTACTTGGAATATACGTTATTGTGCGTTTCACAACTGGAAGTCCAGGAAGATAGCTTTCACCATCAGCTTTTTTGTTTAGATATTTTTCTATTTTTACCGCATGGGGACTTATTTCAGCGGTAATATCAGTGGCGAGTTTATATTCTCTATAAGCCCAATCCGTAAAAAAATGTTTCCGATTTAAAAAATCAACATTACCGTTAATATAACGCGTTTTTATGACGTTATTTATGAATTCTGTTTGGGATGTTGATTTGCGCAATGCTTCAACATAATCCATACAAGTGAAGTTATCTAAGCTTCTAAAATCAATAATCAGTTTTTCTGGTGTATTTTCTGAGCCATGTAACATATTAGCTTTGTAAGGTGTTCCTAAAAAAGCTTCAGAAAGAAAGTCAATCATGGCTCCTTTTTCGTGATCATTTATTTCTGAACGTTTTTTGAGAAGAGCATTTAATTTATTTAAAGTATAGGGATCTAGCTCTACGCTGGTTGTTTGTTGTGTTTCTATTTTATTTTCTATCCCCCCCTCTTGTGAATAAGAATTTTGGACATCACGTCCTATCACTAACATTAAAGTGAGAATTAATAGGGATATTTTTTGCATTTTATACACCATTTTTAAATTTAACAGTTCACGCACAACACGTACTAAAAGAACTGTTTTCTCATGCTTATTAGATTTGAATGTAATAATAACATATAATATTGATTGATTCAATAAATATAATCAGTTTTTACAGTATTAATATATTTTTATGATGATTATTAAATATTTAAATTATTATATGTTATTGATTTATCTAATAGAGTTGATGTTTTAAAAATTAGCAGTATGATAAGTGGTAATAATGTATTATAAAATTAATCATAATATCTATAAAATTATTTTGATATTCTATGTCTTACGAGGAATTGTTAATGATTTATTCTCATAAGTATTTTTTCATTTAATATAAAATATATTTTTATCTTGACTCTTTTTGTAATTTTTAATTTGTTATTATTTTGTATGTGAAAAGTATAGGTTATAGAATACTTTTAAAAGGAAACGGGAGTTAAAAGAGAGCGGGGGAGTCATTGTATGCGTAAAATAGTGTGTATGTTATGCAAGACCAAATGCTCAATCCGAAATTTGTTCAGCGTGGGCTCATTTTAGTGTTCATCACTTTATTGTTAGATATTCTTTGTATTGCGATCATTTGTCCTGTTTTGCCTGAATATTTTTCTCAATTAACTGGAAAAGAGGTCAGTACATCTTTTGTAGAAAGAGGAAAATTACTTGCAGCTTATTCAGTGATGCAGTTTTTGTTTGCTCCTGTTATTGGCAATCTCTCTGATCGTTATGGTCGTCGTCCTATTTTGCTTCTCTCTATTATCTGCTTTGCTCTTGATAATCTCATATGTGCTATAGCATGGAGCTATTCTATGTTATTTATCGGACGTCTTTTGTCAGGGATAAGTGGCGCTAGTTTTGCAACTTGTACAGCTTATCTTGCGGATATATCCGATGATAAAACCCGTACACGCAATTTTGGTTTGTTAGGCATTGCATCCGCATTGGGGTTTATTTTAGGATCGTTTATTGGTGGTTTTTTAGGTCAGTTTGGTCCGCGTATTCCGTTTTATTTTGCTGCTGGTTTTTCTCTCATTAATTTTATTTTTTCTTGGGTTATGCTTCCAGAAACCCTTTCTTTATGGAATAGGCGCTTTTTTGATATTAAGCGGGCAAATCCCTTAGGTGCTTTTTGGCATCTGAAACAATACCCGATGGTTCTTTGGGTGTTATTGGTCTTTTTTCTTTATTGGTTTGCGGAATCTGTATGGTTAAGCATTTGGGCTTTCATTGCAAAAGAACGCTATGATTGGAGTTCTTTTTCTATTGGACTCTCCTATAGTGTTTTTGGGATAGGCCAATTTATTGTAGTCGCTCTCATTTTGCCTTATTTTTCTAAACGATGGAGTGATTGGCATATTGTTATAGTGGGGCTTTTGTTTGCCTCTGTTGCTATGCTGGGCTATACATTCGCGACGCAGGGGTGGATGGTATATATGGTTTGTGTGTGTACTATGCTTGAGTATCTTGTTCATGCACCTATACGTGCTATTGCTTCAGCGCAGGTACCGACAAATGTACAAGGAGAACTGCAAGGAGCGATGACATCTGTTATTTCGTTGAGTTTAACATTTGGTTCTGTTTTTTATGTGTTTCTTTTTGAATGTTTTACAGATAAAAATGCACTGTTTTATTTTTCTGGTGCTCCTTTTGTTGGAGGCTTTTTTCTTCTTGTTGTTGCGACAGTTATTTTTGTCTTGCGGGTACGTTAATTTATTGAGAGGGGCTGGTACGTACTATTTTGCTAGAGAATGCACAAGATAAACAAAATGTATCATTTTATAGGCAGAAAGTTTTTTGTGATATTTATTTCACAAAGTGTTGTATAGAATATCGATATATCCTTCTCATTTAGTGAAAATAATTTTTTTATTTTGTGATATTGTTTGTAGAGGGGGAGTCCGTATTTTTTCTATTGCTTGCAAATTAATATCCAGTGCTAATGCAGCAGCATATTGAAAACAAAGATTAAAACGTATCTGAGTTAGATGTATCAGTATTGTATGAACAATTCCAAATTTTATATGGCAAATTGGAAGTAAAATATTGCTTATATTTGTTGGCATCACTTCTGGAATCGAAAGAAAACCTCATTTTGGAAGAATATAAAGTTGTAAAATTGAAAAGATGTTTTCTGTTTTGCTATTACTTTTTTATTCGGCTTTACAGTTTTCAAAACCATCTACGGCAATATCTTTTAAAAAGTAGAGATTTGTTGCATTGTCTCACACTTTAATTTTTTTTATTCTTTAGGAGGAGTTATGCTTCTCATGCACAATAGAATGCTTAAAATTGTACTGTGAATCAAATACTTATTTGAAGGTTAGGCACTTTACTCTTTTTAAAAATGGTTTTTATCGACCCACTTATCTTGCTTGGGGGGAGAAGCCAATGATTTTGATGGATACGACCTTAAGAGGAGAGGAATGAGAAAAATTTAAGCTATTCAGAGCGCTCTTTTTAGTTTCAGAATGATAAATAAGAATATTTATTCAATAAGTTGTAGGTATAAAAATAATATAATTGTGCGTAGGAAGATGATATAATTTGAAGGAGAGAAGCTAAAAGGTGAGGCTTTTTATTTTAAGATATTTTTTTATAATTCATAATGAGATCACTAAAATGCTGAAAGAGGTAGTGGCTATCTTGTGGTCCCGGAGAAGCTTCAGGGTGATATTGAACAGAAAAAATAGGTTTTCCAATGATTCGAATACCACAGTTTGAGCCATCAAAGAGAGAAATATGTGTTTCTTGAACATGTTGTGGTAAAGAGGCAGAATCTACGGCAAAACCGTGATTCATCGATACAATCTCAACTTTTCCAGTGTTAAGGTCTTTAACTGGGTGGTTGGCACCATGATGTCCTTGGTGCATTTTCACGGTCATTGCACCAACCGTAAGAGCGAGAAGTTGATGACCAAGACATATTCCAAAAATTGGTAAATTATGATCAATTAATGTTTTGATTGTTGGAATGGCATATTGAGCCGTAGCTGCGGGGTCTCCTGGTCCATTAGAAAGAAAAACGCCATCAGGGTTCATTGCCAGAATTTCTTTTGCAGTTGTGTGGGCAGGCACAACAGTAATGCGGGCTTTTTGTGTTGCCATAAGGCGAAGAATATTACGTTTAATACCGTAGTCAATTGCAATGATATGAAGATTGTGCACATTGTTTGTACCGTATCCTTTATTCCAACTCCATGGTTTTTCATCCCATTGCATTGAAGATTGAGATGTCACATCTTTCGTAAGGTCAAGATTGACGAGACCGTGCCATTTTTGCGCACGTTTCTTTAAAGAAGGAATATCAAAATTTCCATTAGCATCATGTGCAATGACAGCATTTTGTGCACCTTTTTCACGAATAAGAATTGTGAGTGCACGTGTATCAATACCACAAAGTGCAATAATTTTACGCATTTTAAGCCATTGATGAAGATTTTCATTGGCACGATAATTTGAAGGATTTGTAATATCTGCCTTGAAAATAGCGCCAACAGCACCATGACAATTGAGAGGAGAGAGATCTTCAATATCTTCGCTATTTGCCCCTACATTTCCTATATGAGGAAAAGTAAAATTAACGATTTGTTGTGTGTATGACGGGTCTGTGAGGATTTCTTCATAGCCTGTGATGGCGGTGTTAAAACACACTTCAGCTTCAGCGATACCTGTAGCACCTGCTCCTTTGCCTTCAATAACGGTTCCATCTGCTAAGACTAAGAGGGCTGTAGGTTTTTTGATACTCCAAGGGTGGCTGGGTGAAGTCGCTTGTATCATAGTATGTATCCACAATTTATTCTCTGAAAGGTATAATGATCAACTTTACACAAAAATCATACCTTTAGCAGATGCTGTGTATATTATTCTGGTAACGTTTTGCTTGAATTAGGCAGTATAAGTACATTCCATGAAGAGGTAAAGTCTTGTTTTAGCTTTTCGAAGATCGAGTCCTTAATTATTTTTTTTATCCTCCATTGCAAGATGGATAAAGATTGGTTAAAAGGCATCTTCTTCTTGAACAAAATTGGATAAATTTATGTTGCGTAACCAGATTGATGGGGCTCTTAGGGCTGCTTTGAAAGCGCAAGATAGTGCGCGTCTTGCTACACTTCGTTTAATGAATGCTGCAGTTAGGGATCGTGATATTCTTTATTATGATGAGGGGAAGCTAGAAGTGGATGATCAGCAGATACAGTCTGTTTTCACTAAAATGCTTCAACAGCGTGAAGAATTGATGCGAGCCTATAAAGAGTCTGGTTGTTTGGAATTGGCAGAGAGAGGACAAGCAGAAATAGAAGTTATTCGTGAATTTCTTCCCTATCAACTTAAGGAGATGGAAGTAGAACAGGTTCTTTGTGAAGCTTTGGCACAAACAAAGGCTGAAAAATTACGCGATATCGGTAAGGTGATGGCATGGCTTAAGGAACGGTATGCGGGGCAAATGAATTTTTCTAAAGTGTGCAATAGTCTTCGTAAGAAATTGCAATAGATCTTGTTAATTCAAGGGGATTGGAAAATATTTTTTATTGTGCGTCGCCTTTGTAAGTCAGTAGAATGTTGATAAATTTCATTTATTTGTACACACATACTATTATAAAAAAAATAACTTTTTGATATCAATGAAACTTTTTGGGCTCTCATAGAGCAATGAAACATCTTTTATGTATTATATTTTCTGTTTTTCAAAGCTGTTAGACCATTAAAAAACAAAAGTATTATAGAGTTTTTACTTTTTTAAAAAGATCTATTGTCAGCACTGTTAAAAATTTTAAAATAGGATGATTAAGGTAATTGATACAGATTTCCAATTTTGGGGAGTGTATTATTGTCTTTTTTGCTGTTTCAAAGTATTTTTTTGATAAAAAGTTTCCGTATTTTAGAGTGGTGATTATTCAGCAAGAAATTTAAATATAGATGGTTTTATCAATATGTTGTGTATCTTTTTAATTCAAGTGCTGGTTTTAATGATAATAAAATCAAAACTTTAAAACGTTTTTTCTAGGGAAGAGATTTTTAAGTTGAGTTTATGAAATAAAAAGATCTTTTGAAAAGAAGTCTCTGTTTGTAATGTGTTCTTGAGATAATTTTGAAATTCTTTTCTCTGATTAAATCCCTTATAAGCTATATAAAATCTATAAATTATGCAGAATAAAATGAGTAACCTCTATTTGTGGGGATACAGTGGTGAATCTGTTAAAAATAGTTCAGTTAGCAATAATGGCTTACCCGTTAACCACAAACGGGAACGGCGTGCCCATAGTGCACCTTGTTGACCAATATGAATGTAATCGCGGGTTAATTTGTCATTGTTAAATAAATAATGTCCTAGAGGTACAGTTCCCAAATGCATTAAGGCTTGATTGTGTAGGAGGGTTTCTTGTGGAATTACAGTGCGTCCAAGGAGCCAAGGTTTATTATCTCCCATTAATATGACTTCACGTAGCCAATAACGCGCACTTTCGGGGAGATGCTCTGCTTCTTCTGTTAATTTATCTCGCGTAATAAAACATTCGCGTTGTGGTTGAACTTGGAGGCAGGTACAATATTTCTTTAATCGAAGCGTCATTGAGCCCGATTCCATGAGCCAATCGCGAACGTTTTCTGGTATTGGAGGACTTTGATCAGAAAACCACTTTAGAGGTGGTAAGATGGAATCTTCAAGATCAGACATCGTTTTACTCCACAGCTAAAGTCTTATTCCATATGTTATGTTGGGTTAAATAGATAGCTCTATTGTAATACAAGGAGTATAAAAGCAGCAAGATTTTAACAGGAAGATATCAAAGGGAAAATCGAAAGCAAAGGTCTTTAAAAGAAGATATGCAGGAAGTATATATTATAGGATTATTTTCATTTAAAAAAGCAAAATAAAGTATTATGTTTTGTTCAAGGCGCTTTCACAATGCGTTACGGAAATTTCTTTATCGCATGAGAGCAATGGGAAAAATGTTTCGTACTTTAAAATTCGTTTGTAACGCATATAAAGAAGAGCTAAAAATTCATCTATGCAAGATGATATAAAGAGGAAGTTTTAAGAGGAACAAAACTTTATTTTATACTTTAGAAAGTGAAGAGATATTCAAAACTTTTGAATTGAGATGTAAAGGAGATCGTATTCTTTATAATCAAGAAGTTTATATTAATGAATATACTTTTTAAAACGTTTAAATATATTATATTATTAAAATTGTGAAGTATTACTTTATATTACAGGGTGTTTAGTAATTTTATAATAAAGTTTGCATTAATATTATTTCATATTTATTTTATATACTATTTTATTTCACATATTAGGGAAAAATTATTTATCATTTTGTGCTTACCTTCTCTTTCTTATTTCTTAAGAATGTAAAAAAGCGCTTCGAGTTTTTCGGTAAAAAGGGTATTGTTGATAGAGTGTATAGGTGTTAAGCATTATACGGTAAAATCTTTAATCATCGTTAGTGATTTTTGTAACCTTATGGGTTGTTATTACAGTGAGATAAGCTGGATTTGCGCACGTGGTACAAAAATAATTCGTATTTTGTTAAAGTAACGCAACATATCTCTCCTGCTATGCGTAAGTTTATATAGGTATGAAATGGTGCGTTATAAAGTTCTTTACTGCATTTGGTTTTATAATACGGTGATGGTGTATGCCTAAAATCGCAGCTTAAGCATCTCACCATCATATCAAAATTGGTAACAACAAGTTACAGGGGAATATTTCAAACTCTGCTAGTTGTTTCCTAGTTTTGTATTGAATCCCAAAAGGTGTAAAAAATAAATACTCTATGATCGAATTTTTTGTCCTATCCATATAAGAATACAGGCTCCTATAAAACCTGAAATAAGATAGCCAAGCCAACCAGCAAAACTTACACCTAAAAGACTAAAAAGAAAGCTTGCTAGCGCAGCGCCAATAATCCCTAAGATAATATTTAACAATATTCCTGTTTGGCTTTTCATAATATACTGTGCAGCCCAACCGGCAATCCCGCCGATAATAATAGCTGCAATCCAGCCGATGTTTGCATTTTCCATGATACCCTCCTTTGCCTGAATTTAAATTGTAACTAGAGTAAACTTTGTAAAAATCAAGGTTTATTCCTTTTTTACCCAGTGGAAAGGATATTTCTGTTAGAGATTTTACTTGTTACTTTCCTTTATATTAAAATAATACTCACATTTATATTATATATAATACTTAATAAGTATAAATTATATAATACATTTTAATTTATAAATAAATAAATTAATTGATAAATATTGAATAAAAGAAGAAAATATTAGTAGAAATGTTCTAAGAACTCATAAAGTGTATTTATAAGCTTTTTAAGCTCTCTCTTAAATTAAAAAAACAATTGTGATTAAAGTAATAAGTAAAATGGATATTTAAAAGTTTGGAGCTTGCCAATTGATATCAATGATGTTTGAAATGAAAACTGTTTCGTTGACACGTTATAGCATGGCTGTATAGGTTGAACCTCTACCAATCTTGATATAAACGTTGCATTTTTGTGGGGTTTTGTATTCCTTATAGAGTATTTCTGTTTCGCTGCTACTGTGAAGCGGTTCCCTTTTTAAAAGGCGGGTTTAAGTTAGAACTATCATACTCTTGACCTATTCTTTATGTGTTTAACAGTTTTGGCTTTGATATGGTTAGGCATTTTTACGTCTTTCTTCAAGAGTTCTATTCTACATGCTGCTTTGTTTGTAATGTGCAAGCAAATGACTTTGAGCAATTCATCATGAATAGATTTTAAATGAAAGAAACTTACGATGAAGAAAGCTCATTTAAATTGTCGAATAATAAGATATTTTGATTAAATCAATATTTTGACCATATTCAAAATTGAATAATCGATGTGATGTGTGTTTTATTCAAGTTATTTGAAAAGTTTAAGTTTTTTCTGCTTGTTCTTCAGCAGGGTTGCGTAGACGAGAACTTTGAAGAAGTCCCTGTTCTTCTAAAATGGGGTAGATCATTGAGGTCAAAAGAGAGTTGATTTGTTTGAGGTCGCGCACAGTGTCGAGATGAAGACTGGATGATTCTACATTTTTGAGATCCCCTTCACGCAGACGTTTAAAATGTTTTAAACTCATCTCTTTTTCTAAGTTTCGTAGTTGATCTTTTTTTTGTACCAATAGGTGTGCAGTGTGTGTATCACGTGAGACGAGAACGTTAAATGCTATATGCGCGTTGGCTAGTACAATGGCGTGGAAACGAAGGAGGTCACTCCAGCCCTCGCTGCTGAACTGTAAACCTTTTTGTTGTTTCTTTTTAACCAGCATCAACATATTATGAATAATGATATCGCCTGCTTGGTCTAATTTTATACAGGCGCCTAGAAGTTCTTGCGTTTGAAGAGCTTCTTCGTCAGATAATTTTTGTCCCGCTAATCGGGCCAGATAAAGTTTGATGGCGATATGTTTTTTGTCCAATATGGTGTTGAGTTGGTTGAGTTCACGAATAATATTGGGATCAGGCTTTTCATAAAGTCCCATAATTTTTTCTAGCATGATGTCTACAAGATCACAAATATGAATGACTTCACGCATGACATTCGAGAGGGCGAGAGTTGGGCGATCAAGAACACTGTCATCAAGAGCTGTTTGATCAGATAAATTGAGCCTTTTGTCGGCTTGCATTTTTTTTGCACTTATATTCACGATCTGAGTGGTTAATTTTAAAACCCATTTTGAAAGCGGTATTCCAGCAAGGAGAATGAAAACATTAAAAATGATATGGGCGTTGATCACTTGAGTAGGGGCGTTATTGCCAAGCCATGTGATGGGAGGGTGAAAGGAGAGAAATAAGATAAGTATAAGGATTGACCCTGCCCCACGCATGAGTAAATTTCCTAAGGGAACGAGGCGGGTATTAGGAGAGGCGTTGCGCGTTAAAAGTGGTGCTATAAGAGAAGAGCCAAAGTTGACACCAAGAACCATGACAACACAGAGTTGCGTATGGATAAGATCGTAGTTGGCAAAATTGACCAGCAAAATGATTCCTGCAATGGACGAATGTAAGAGGTAGGTTAAGCCAGCAGCCAACAAAAAAGTGGAAATAGGATCGGTTGAAAGATAACGAATGATGCTAGGCAAAATTTCGCTTTCACGTAAAGGTTCTGTCGCGGTACTTATCATCTCTAAAGATAAAATCAAAAGACCAATACCGATGACAATACGTCCTATTTGACGCCATTCACGTTTTTCTGTTGTCATGAAGATACAAGTGCCAATTAAAAGACACAAGGGTACAACAAGAGTGAGGTCATAGGTGAGAATTTTTACAACGATTGCTGATCCTAATTCTCCTCCACGTACAGCCATAAGTCCTGCTACCCCAGAGACAAAACCAGATTCAACGAAAGAGCCAACGAGGAGTGTTATTGCTGTAGAGCTTTGTAAAATCATTGCTGTAAAAAGCCCAAAACTTACGGCAAACAATGGTTTTGAAACGACGTGGCACATTTTATATTTAAGTCTGTCACCATAGGCGCGTTCAACTCCTGTGCGCACCATGCGTGTGGCCCAGAGAAGTAAAGAAATAGCGCCGGCAAGATGAAGGAGTACCAATGAACCATTCATGATACTTTATTCTTTCTTTGTTGTTGTGAATGTGGTTGCCTCAAATTAATAAATTGAAGTTTATTGTTTTTATTTCACTTTTGCTTTTAATACTTGATTAAAATCATAACCGCTTGGATTTTGAAAAACTTTTAGACCGAAACAGGGTAGAATGGAATAGAGGTGATCAAAGATATCGCCTTGAATTTGTTCATAGTCGATCCAAACGGTGGTGTTCGTAAAGCAATAGATTTCTAAGGGTAAACCATTTTCTGTAGGAGGTAATTGTCGTGCCATATAGGTCATATTAGGGTTGATGTTTAGATGCTGTTGTAGATAAGCAAAAACATAAGCACGAAAAGTTCCAATGTTGGTTAAACGGCGCGTATTGGCTAAGATATCATGATTTTTATCTAATTGAGCATTCCATTGATCAATTTCTGCTACTTTTTGCGTGAAATAATTTTCTAATAAATTAAATCGGGAAAGATATTTTTGTTCTTCTTTTGTGAGAAAATGGATACTTGATTGATCAATAAAAAGAGAGCGTTTGATGCGTCTTCCACCCGATTCTTGCATTCCACGCCAATTTTTAAAAGGGTCGGTCACAAGTTTGCGGATAGGAACTGAGGTGATGGTGTTGTCGAAATTTTGAACTTTAACAGTATGCAAGGCAATTTCAATAACATCACCATCGGCACCGAGATTGGGGATTTCAATCCAATCCCCAACACGAACCATATCAGTGGATGAAATTTGAATACCGGCAACGAGAGAAAGAAGCGTATCTTGAAAAATTAACATGAGAACCGCGGCCATTGCACCAAGACCGGAGAAGAGAATAAGAGGGGAGCGGTCAATCAATGTAGCGACCATTAAAATTGTTGCCACAGCAAAAAGTGCAATTTTAGCAATTTGAATATAACCTTTTATTGGTTTTAGTCGTGCTGTTGGTCGTTGTTCGTAAAGGATGTTAATGACATTGAGACAGGAAGAAATTGTCAGGACGACAAAGAAGATAATGAAGGCGTTGGCAACATTACCAATGACAGTGCTAAATGCATCGGGCAATGTTGAGATAAAATTAACACCAATTGAAAGAATAAAAGCTGAAATGATATCCGCTATGTATTGAATAGCATTATTAATATCGATCGTTGTATTTTTTGGGAGAAAAGAAGAGAGTTTTTTTGCTCCGTGAATAAGTAATTTTCGTCCTAGAAAGTTCACTAAAAGGGCAGCTATAGTAAGAATAACAAGCCAAGAAATAGCCTCTAACCACGGATATTGAGCAATAAATTCGATCACTTTTTATTCTCCATTTCTAAAAATATATGCAGTTGAGGGGTTAAAATTTTACAACTGCTTAAGAGGAAGTATTGGAATTATGCTCTAAAGTCGTTAAATATGCAAAAAAGAATTTTCAAACTCTGTGAGAGATAATGCGTTTTCCGCCCGATTTCCTTAATGAACTGCGTACGAGACTCCCAATTTCAACAGTGATTGGTCAACGGGTGGATTTTGATCCTCGAAAAAGTAAGCCTTCACGGGGAGACTTTTGGTGTTGTTGTCCATTTCATGGTGAAAAAACGCCAAGTTTTCATTGTGATGATCATAAAGGGCGCTATTATTGTTTTGGTTGTGGTGTAAGTGGAGATATTTTTACCTTTTTGTGTGAGCTTGATGGACTGCACTTTTCAGAAAGTGTAGAGCGTTTGGCTGATTTTGCGGGAATGAAACTCCCTATTTTGGATTCACAAAGTCATAAACGTCAACTGGAAAAAGCTGACCTTTATGATGTGATGAAAATTGCCACAGATTTTTTTCAATATAATTTACGCGATAAAGGAGGTATGCAAGCACGTCGTTATCTGGATGCACGTGGTGTTACACCAGAGCTTGTAGAGCGTTTCCGCATTGGTTTTGCACCGGTAAGGCGTACAGCTTTGAAAGAAGCTTTGAGTGCACGGGGCATTTCAATAAAGCAAATGGAAGAATGTGGGCTTCTCTCAGTGCATGAGGAGAGCGCGGATTCTTATGACCGATTTAGAAATCGCATTATGTTTCCTATCGAAGATTTGCGCGGACGTGTGGTGGCTTTCGGAGGGCGTGCATTAGAGAAAGAGACACGAGCAAAATATCTCAATAGCCCTGAAACAGTGCTGTTTCATAAAGGAAATATACTTTATAACGCGGCAGCAGCTCGCAAAAATAGTCGCTTTGTTGGCGATGAAAAAATTCATTCACTCCTTGTTGTTGAGGGGTATATGGATGTCATTGCATTGACTAAAGCTGGTTTTGAAGGAGTTGTAGCACCCTTAGGGACAGCATTAACGGAAGCGCAAATTGAGCTTTTATGGCAGATGGGGAAGGAACCTATTTTGTGTTTTGATGGTGATGATGCTGGTTTAAAAGCTGCCTTTCGTGTTGCTGATCGTGTGTTGCCTCTTTTAAAGGCTGGGGTTTGTGTACGCTTTGTTTTATTGCCACAAGGGAAAGATCCTGATGAAATTGTTTGTGCTGGTGGAGCACAGCTTTTTTCTTCTTTTTTGCAAAAAGCTATTCCTTTGAGTGAGCTTTTATGGTGGCGTGCTACCTATGGAAAGCATTTTGAAATTCCAGAGGCACGAGCAGCGCTAGAAAAACAACTAAAACAACAAATTTTTACGATTAAGGATGAAGATGTCCGTCGTTATTATTTGCAAGATGTAAAAAAACGCCTTTTTGATTTTTTTCGTTCCTCTTTTTCAAAACAAAAGGGGGAAGGGCGATATGGTCAATCTTCACCAAATAGGACCTTTAAAGATCAAACCTTTTCTCTGTTAGCAAATTCTGAAATAGTACGAAATTCTTCGCAATCTATCCCTTTGCGTGAAGCAGTGATTTTACTCACTTTAGCTTACTATCCTGAGTTGTGGTATGAAAATTTTGAAATTCTTTCTGAATTAGAATTAAAAAATACTCAATTGATAATTTTTCATCAAGCTATGTTGGAAATTCTTGGGGACCAACAGCTTCATGATAAAGAGACGATGGTTGCGTTCTTAGAAAAAAGAGGGCAAAAGGCTCTGTTAGAGCGTATGAAACATCTTGTGCAAAATATTGGTATGCGTATTATTCCTGGTGGAGCCCCTATAGAAGATGCGCGTGCTATATTAAAACAAGCTGTCTACTTGCATCTTCAAGAACACCACCTACATAAGAGGTTACAGGATATTGAAGAGCAACTTGTAGAAAATCCTAAGAGTGAGGTTTTTGATCTGCTTCGTGAGGTAAAAAATGAGCTGGAGCAGATGCAGGCAACAGAAGCGTTAATTGAAGGATTTGGAAGTTGGTTGGATGAAAAAATAGACGGGAATACACAAGATACGATAAAATGATTCGCTTTTTTAATGCGAATCAGTCACTTAAATTTTAGATGAGGAAGTTTATGTGGAGTGACATTTTTATAAAGATGACAATTAAATTTTAGGAAAAGCGGGTAAATTTTAGGAAAAGCGGGAAATTGGTTCTTACGATAGGGTGCAGAGATTATCTCAGAAGGGCTGAGAGGTGTCGGGGAAACTTCTGGAGTTTTCCCGCGTTTTTGTCTGGATGTCAAGTTTGTCTGGATGTCAGGGCGTATACAAAATGTATTCTTTCCAATGGTAATCTCTTAACAGGAAGTATATATGAGTAACTATTGGTAGATTTTAGTGAGAACAAAAAAACTGGTCACATGGAAACTGTGAAGTGATCGAGTGGAGTTATGGTATGGCAACAAAGGTTAAACAGAAAGATAATGCAGAAGTAACAAACCAAGCGAGTTTGGATAGTCCTCTTCTTGATTTTTCTGATGATGCCATCAAGAAAATGATTAAACTTGCCAAAAAAAATGGTTACGTAACAATGGATGAACTCAATGCAGTTCTTCCTTCTGACGAGGTTACATCCGAACAAATTGAAGATATCTTGGCGATGTTCTCTGAGATGGGGGTTAATGTTGTGGATGATGAGGATGAAGTTGAGTCTGAAAATTATGAAGAAGAAGTTACGGTAGAGGGGGGTGATTTAGTAGAAGCCTCTAGCCACGCAATTGCAACGACAACGAATAAACGCGAAGTAACAGATCGTACGGATGATCCGGTGCGTATGTATTTGCGTGAGATGGGAGCTGTTGAGCTTCTTTCGCGGGAAGGCGAAATTGCCATTGCTAAGCGTATTGAAGCAGGGCGTGAGACAATGATTGCGGGACTTTGTGAGAGTCCTTTGACTTTTCAGGCTCTTATTATCTGGCGTGACGAGTTAAAAGAGCAGCGTATTCTTCTTCGTGAAATTATTGATCTTGAAACGACTTATGCTGGTCCAGAAGCAAAGCAGGCTCCTGTTATTGAGCGAAGTGAAGTTGATAAGACCGTAGAAGAAAAAATGTCTTCTGGTATACGTAATATGGGGGAGAGCGCAGGAGAGAGAAACATTGAAGACGATGATGAAGAGGACGAGGACGATGTTAACTTATCGCTTGCTGCAATGGAAAATGAACTTTGTCCTCAAGTTATGGAAACATTGGATTTTATTGCTCAAACCTATGTAAAATTACGAAAATTACAAGATCAGCATGTTGAAAGCAGTTTGGCAGAGCGTAAAGAGGGGGCCCTTACATCTTCTCAGAAGAAGAAATATATTCAATTAAAGGGTGAGTTGATTCAAGCAGTAAAATCTCTTTCTTTAAACCAAAATCGTATCGAAGCTTTGGTTGAACAGCTTTATGACATCAATAAGAGATTGATTCATAATGAAGGTAAGCTGAAACGGATTGCCAATAGCTATGGCATTGGCCATGAGGACTTTTTAAAAGAATACCAAGGGCGTGAATTGGACGCAGATTGGATGAATTATATTGCTGCTTTGCCTACACCTGGTTGGAAAGAGTTTTCGGTGCGTGAAGCAAAAGAAATCCAAAAACTGCGAAGTGAGATACAAAATCTTGCGCAAGAAACGGCTATTTCGATTGGTGAATTTCGTCGGATTGTTATGCAGGTGCAGAAAGGTGAACGCGAATCAACAATTGCAAAAAAAGAGATGGTAGAATCTAATTTGCGTCTTGTCATTTCAATTGCAAAAAAATACACCAATCGTGGTTTGCAGTTTCTTGATCTTATTCAAGAGGGCAATATCGGTTTGATGAAGGCTGTGGATAAGTTTGAATATCGGCGCGGCTACAAATTTTCAACTTATGCAACATGGTGGATTCGTCAAGCTATTACACGTTCAATTGCTGATCAGGCACGTACAATTCGTATTCCTGTTCATATGATTGAAACAATTAATAAAATTGTTCGTACCTCGCGTCAGATTCTCCATGAAATTGGACGAGAACCAACACCAGAAGAATTATCTAGCAAGCTTTCTATGCCGTTAGAAAAAGTACGAAAAGTTCTTAAAATTGCAAAAGAACCTATTTCTCTCGAAACGCCTGTTGGTGATGAAGATGATTCCCATTTGGGTGATTTTATTGAGGATAGGAATGCGTTATTACCAATTGATGCTGCTATCCAAGCTAATCTGCGAGATACGACAACACGCGTTCTTGCTTCATTAACACCGCGAGAAGAACGTGTTTTGCGGATGCGTTTTGGAATAGGGATGAATACAGATCACACGTTGGAAGAAGTAGGACAACAATTTTCAGTTACAAGAGAGCGTATTCGTCAGATTGAAGCAAAGGCACTTCGTAAATTGAAACATCCTAGCCGTTCACGAAAATTGCGCAGTTTTCTCGATTCTTAAATAAAGGAATTCGTGTGCATTTTAATAACTTCCTCCTTCTTCTTAATGAAGGGGGGAGGTGCTTCATGTTGTACTTGGATACTTTCTTGAGAAAAACATAGGAAGAATTTGAACAATCTAGAAAGTTTACGATGTTTAATGTTTTTCTTAGCTTTGGGGCTTTATACTTCTCTGTCTCAAAAGAATAGATATAGGGCAAAGGGTGGTTATGGAGTAGAGAGTAGGGGGCTTTCAAGAAATGAACGATAAAAACATTACCTTGCGTATAGCGCGGCTCGTTTTTAAGAAATGAGATCTATTAGGAATAAACTTATATTGCAACATACGGACTTTTTGATGAAAAATGTATATTCTTTGCGGAATTTTTCTATCATTTTAGGTGACGCATTTTATTCTTCGTTAAGTTTACAAAGAGATGTTTCAATAGGTTATGTTCATTTATATGCGCTATTTTTGAATATTCTCTTTTTATTCAGATAGCTTTTAAGAACATGGTTTAAAGTATACATTGAGTTGAATCTTTTTAAGAGACAGAAATAGATGAAATTATAGAAATTAAACGTTTCATTTTTTATAGATCGTCTTAATTAAAAAAGGTGTGTCTGAGTTTATGAGTGAAGAACTTCCCTTTTGGAAAGTAAAAAAATTAGAAGAGATTTCCATTTCTGAGTGGGAGAGCCTTTGTGATGGCTGTGGCCGTTGTTGTCTCCATAAAGTTGAGGACGATGATACGGGTGACCTTTATGCAACCAGTATTGCTTGTCGTCTTTTAGATGGGCAAACTTGCAGGTGTCGAGATTATGCTCATCGTAAATCAATTGTACCAGATTGTATATCGCTAGATATTACGATAGTTAAAACAGCGCGTTGGCTTCCAGAAAGTTGTGCTTATAGATTAATTTATGAGGGAAAAGATCTTCATTGGTGGCATCCATTGGTATCAGGGGATTGTCAGACGATACATACAGCGCATATTTCTGCACGCGGACAAATAGAGATTTACGAAGACGAATTATTATCTGAGGAAGATTATCTTTATCATATTACTGGTCTTCTACGTGAAGGCCAGTAATATGATTTTTTATACAACTTGTTTGTGACTTAATCGATCGCAAAGACTATAGTGACGCTCACGTTATAATTTAATTCACCACCTGCAAAATTTGTATTTGCGTAGCTTACATCTGCTGCTCTACTCATGAGCCGTGGTGTTGGGTGATAGTAATCATCCTTTTCATTGATTTCAATAATTTTTCCTAATTTTAAACCGGCTGCTTGCGCTATCGTTTGCGCTTTTTCAATGGCTTCAGTAATGGCTTTTTTACGTGCTTCTTGATAAAATGGCTTTGTATCTGCGTTGGTAAAAGTAATGCCGTTAACTGAATTAACACCTAGTGTCATCGCTTGATCAAAGATTTTACCAGCATTGGTAAGATCACGAATGCGCACGGTTAAAGAATTTGAAACATGATAGAGTTTTTCATTATTCTTTTTTTCGTGGTGTTTATCAGAGGTCGACTGATAAATGGATAAGCCTGATGTTTGCAAATCATTTTCTTGGATGCCATTGTTTTTAAAAGCGTTTATAATATCATTGATGGATTGATTATTGGAAGCTAATGCCTTTTGGGCAGTTTTGTCATAGGTAACAACGGCTAGATTAATAATGGCCATATCCGGTGCTGCTTGACTTTCTCCGATTGCTGTCACTGTAATCGTTGCATTTTTCATTTTATTTTCTTCAGCATAAGCACGTACAGTCAACGATGTGGCTAAGAGTGTAAATGCTAATATAACTGTTTTAACCAGAGAACCCTTCAGTGGTTGAATTTTCTTTTCTATCATATCTATACCTTTATATTTGTCAGTTAATTATTCTCTCATTTTTAAGAGTTTTTGTAAAGAAATTAGAGCACTGAAAAAAAAACCAATAGAAAAGAGAAAAAGATGGGTTATAATCTTTGTCAGCTCTTGTATCATAGGGCATTTTAGTTTAGAGAGAAACAACCTATGTGGGGCCTGTAGCTCAATTGGTTAGAGCCAGCGGCTCATAACCGCTTGGTTGGGGGTTCGAGTCCCTCCGGGCCCACCAATAGGGAAATGTCCAATAGAAAAATGGATCGCTTATATAAAAGTTTTGAGATTCTACCTTTTTTGTTTTTTATTTATTTTCCTGTTTGTTTTAGAAGCTTTTGGTCGTTGTTTGTTGCAGTTTTTTCTCTCAGTCGCTTTAATATGATGGTATGTTTTCTTAGTCTCATCAAAGGAGTTCTCTCATTTGCAACCTTTTAGCATTTGGATTAACTGATATGGGGCGCTATTTACTTTCTTAATTCATATACTGTTTTGTACTTTTTCTGTGTGGTGTTCTTCATAAAATAGAAGGCTAAAAGCTTCATTGGATAAGTTTATTTATACTTGTTCTGCAAATAAATAGACCTCAATAAAACCAATTTTAAAGATTGGACCTGTTCAGAACAAATGGCTCAAAAAACATTTAGTGTAAATTTGCTTTTTTCTTAAGTGATGCTAAGGTCTTTTAGACGTTCGAATAGCATCATCGTGATGAAAGGTTAGTGTATAAGAGAATGTGATCTATGGGCATTCATATGTATCATGGGGCAACGATGATAATAACATTTGTTGATATTTTTTTTCCAAGAAAGGAATTCTATTTGATATTTTGAGAAATATTGTTCATAGTGACGGTGACGTGTTCTTTGAAAAGAATTTTATTAATTGTTCTTTGAAAAGTCAATTGAGTGATTATTTCTATCGCTTTGCATCATCCAGATTCTATTGTAATAAGCATTTTATTATTCTGTAAGAAATATTTTCTATGATATTAGAAAATTCATTAAAATGCCATTTTCTGTTTTTGTGTATTTTTTGCTTAAAGTTTAAATTATAGAGTTTTCATGTGATCCGAATTATTATTGAAGAACAGACGTCTTTTTTGATTTTACTCTCATAAGGAATTGGCAATATTGCGGTAACCCTAGCACTTTTTTGTATTGCTAACATTTTTCTCGTATTGATCGTATAGAGAGTTTTATCTTTATTATGAGTTTTTTCTCTTATGAAAAATTATTGGCAGGGAGGGTGTTTTTTTGGAAAAGTATACTTTTTCTTCAAAGTCATACTTTGAAAATATAATTCTTCATAATTTGCATAAGGGAATTTCTCTCTTGTTGTAAATCTGTATAAAATTTACGTACAAAGATTGTGCGTGGTGATTCGTTTTATTTTTTAATAGTATCATTTTTGCTTATGATAGAGACTTATATTAGTATTTACAAGGGGCGTTTAGAGGGGAGGTTACCTGTAAACGTGTTACAGAGTTTTAGGTAATGTGGCTCTGTTTATAAGAATTTATTCCTATAACATTGTTATATTCTTGCTTTGCAATATTGTTAAAAAAATATAGATGGTGCTATGTAGAATAAATTGTGATGTATTTTTTTCAAAAAGCTTTTTCGTGTTCTCTTATATAGAGTTCAGGAGTGTCTTCAGGGATATTTTCACATTAGTTTTTATTGGTCCGAATCGCAAGATCTGCGTAACATTATTCGCGTTTTTGATAGATTATACCAATTTTCATAAGAAGGTCTGGATCGTGTGATGCTTTCTGTTTCACCATGGTGCATGACTAATAGAACTTCATCTGATTTTGTAAAATAAGTTTGTACACAATTGCTTCCATACTGCCTATTGCAAATATTTTTTTCTAAGGTATGAGATATATTTTAAACGCTTTAGCGTTATATAGTGTGACTACATGGAGTATGACTATGAAGAATGATAAAAAATTTGAAACAACTTTATCTGATATTATTGTGAAATGGGAGTCTTTATCGACGTCTCAAAAGCAAGCGATATTGGATAAAGTAGAAAATTCTACAGATTCTACAGATTCTGCTCATTCAACAGAACATTTAAGGCTTCAATCTTCTTTTTATCTCCAGACGAAATCAAAGTTATGAGTTTTAAGTCTTCATCGGAGATGTTGAAACCAGTTATTACATATATGGCACTAGCATTTCCCAGTGTATTCAAAATAGCCATGAGTTTGTCTACAGAAGGCCTCTTGCCTCCATTTATCATTTGTTGGACGTAATTTTGTCCACAGCCTGCAGCTCTGCTTATTTCAATCATTGTTCGTCCGTCACTTTTTATTAATTCAACTAAGCGTTGGAACCAATCTTTTTCAGTCTTTGTCATTTTTAGACCTTTACATATTTACGCTATAGCGTTAATATTGCGTTGCGAATCCAGAATATATGATACAAGGAGCGTGAAAATATCCATGTGTAGCTCTTCGCTAAGGAAGCATATAGAGTTGTTTTTAACTAATAACAAAATGTCCCCATACACTTTCAGATTCGAATCAATAAAAATGGTTGCTTAGTTCCACGGTTGTGAAAAAGTAAATGTGTATACCAGAAAGGGCGATACACACTCGTATGTTTATGAGATTTCACTATGATAGTATACGTAGCAGCATTATAAATCAAGATATACCCCAACATCAGAATTTGTAAAAAAAAATTCTGCGTTGAGGTAGTGTGTGAATATAACGAAGCTTTAGAGCCTTAAGAGATAGGATAATGGCTGTAGAAAAAATGTAAATTGCATAGACAAAGAATACTGATTTCTTCTTTATTGTAATAAATTAGATCACTATCAGATGGTATATCGTATATATGCGTAAAAAAATGGGAAATATCAAAAAAGTGATCTTGGATATTTTATTAAACAGGAAGGTAATCTGATCCACAAAGGTGGTTGTTTGGTAGAATTGTACATTCGATCAATGCCCTTATGGCGATGAATGTGTTTTTATGATGCTGCGGTTTATAATGAAGTCTGTGTTTATAATGATATTGTTATTGATAACAATGCATTAACATATGGTTGTTTAGTTGTTCGTAAGAGTTCGCATGTTTATGAAAAATAAGAACTTTATCGTTATTTGAATATGAGTGGAGATGCATATGTTTATGCTAATGCGGTCTTTTTTGATCAAGTTTTGAATGCTCAATGTATTGAATTTTGTGGTGATACTCGTGATTTTAGAAAGGCTCGAGTTTATAATGATGCTTTAGTTTGTGGTGATATAAAGATTTGTGGGAAGGAAAAATTTTACAGAAATGCTGTGCTTTGTGACACTGAAGATTTTTGTAATAATGAAAAACTTTCATATATAGCCGCATTCCTCATGGCGTAAAAAAGGAAGATAGGAACGATTTGGGCAAGGCTTGTATGATTGGATTGCGTCGTTAGTTTTATTTGACGTTCCTTATTTTTTGTATTTTGTGTCAATAAACGTGTCGCAAATAATTGGTGTGAGTGTAGATTTAGCCGCTTTCAGAGATTTGTTTGCGTCATTTATCAATGCTTTAATGGAGAAAATAAGAACGCCGAGAGTGACTGTTCACACTTGGAACATGCAATTTATTGCATTCTTTTTTTGATTGAGGATGAAACAAATTGGTCAAGATGATCACTTGAGCGACAATTAAGGGAGATCCAAATGAGTGTAAACGAAATTTTATTGGGAGCAATGATTGTTGTTTTGTTGTGCAGTGGGGTTATATTTCGGTTTTCTTTATATTATCGCAGTCAAGTGAAAATTTTAAAAGAGGAATCTAGAAGAATAAAGCATGAGTTTTTAAGAGATTCTATGAAGATGACTGAAGAACGAGATAGGGCTATTAGAGAGCAAAGTATGGTGATTAAAAGACGTGACCAAGCAATTGAAAAACTGAAAAAACAAATTAAGCAATATGAAAAAAATGAAAAGAAATATAAAAAAATGCTTAAATCTGAAGATGATAAAGAGTGATTGTATTCATATTTTGCATTAAAGGGTTTGGAAATGTGTTAGGAAGATTGGAATGACGAGAGAGATAAACTTTAATGAAGCCAATTATGGTGCTGATGGAGAGATTGTATTGGAAGAGAATATTCAAGTTTACTCTGATTTTATGACAACATTTAAGTTTATAAGACAGAGCGTCGTTGATCATAAAATAAGAGTTTATGATGATAAACCAGTTTATAGGTAGGCTGGTTATTAAAAAGCGCGTCTATACAATCCAGCAATTTTATATTATTACTGAAAACAATTTTGCACGTTCTTTTTAGATGTAAGGTATAAATGCTACGATAGTTTCAGCTAATAGGTATAAAAAATTGCATGATAATAGAAAGAAAGAGATATTTGCTTTTTATGAAGATGAAATGGGTAAGTCAGTTATGATTATCAGATACAGAAGAGGAATATGAACGTAAAAGATATTAATATCTTGTAGAGTAAATATATTTCTCATTGATGATTTATCTTCTCTTCATGTGCGTTTATTTTTTATGAAAAATACAAAACTTAAAAGATTTTCTTTTTGATAAAGGCTATAGAGATTTGAGTATGATTGAAAATAAACATATAATCTGTAAGAATATGACTGTTATTTGTGAGTGTCAGAAATAATACAGAACTTCCTATCATTGAGGGGAAATCAATCACTTTTCATTTATCACAAAAGTGACTACCATACCATTATACAAAATAGACGCTTGTTTTAATGGTAAAGAACGTTAGGACTGTAGTTCTCTAATAAGAGCCTTATGTGTAATTTCTTTTATTTGCTCAATATTGATTAGGATATCTTGTTTTGTTGGATAACCTTTACTAGAAAAAGCAATTTTTTGTGCATCTCCTGAGATTAAACGCCAGTACCATTGATTGTGAACTCCTTGAAACACCTCAAAATACATGCTTCCCACCTCATAAAATAGCTGATAATTTTCAGGATAAATATTTAACTAATCCGCTTGTAAACATTAATGTATGTCTCTCTAGGAAGTCGTCAATATATTCCCCTTAAATTTTCTGACCTTAAAAAATAATTTCTATGAGAGCTATTATTCTTTTAACAAGAAAAAATTTATTGTCAATAAGATATGAATGAGAATTTTATACTATAAAATTATTTTTTTTAATTTAAAGACACTATACTTTCATTTACAACGCAAATATTTTTCTGTCGTTACAGAAAAAAGTTTATAAATTATATAAAATTTCACCAGCAAGGATAAAGTAAAAAATACTTTTTTCCATACTGGTAGAGTTTAATCATTTCTTGTTTTTTCTTTTTAAATAGACGTTTATTGATTAGCTATAACCTCTTTTTGGGATACGCTTCGAATGAGTAAATCAATGAATAAGCTAAGGGTATAAGAATTGGCCATTTTAGCTTTCATATCGATAAGAGAGGTTGTAGTTTTAGGGTTAAAACCATTTGATAAACCTTGTCTTGACAAATATTGCTGCAATTTTTCATAAGAACTGTCGATTTTTTCTTGATTTAGTTTTTCGTTACGATCACTATCGGCAAGAGTTTCTTCCAGCCCCTCGATTTTTTTAATAAAATAATTCCAGTCAAAATCACCTTTTGTATATTCGGTGTCAAACATTTTTCCTTGTCCAGTTAAAAGCCAATTAATATTGACACCATATAACGTGCGGTATGTTTGTAAGACACTAAGATTGGGTTCTCTCTCTCCACGCTCATAAAAAGCAATGGAATTTTTTGTCATGCTAAAACTTTTAGCTAAGGTTTCACGTGATGGATCGCCTAAAGCAAGACGTACATAACGTAAACGTTTTCCAAATATGGTTTTTGATTCAGTTTCAGGACGTGCCACGAATTATCTCCCTCGGTAAATCATCATGGTATAAATCATTAAATAATAAAAGCACACTATGTATTAATATTCTATGATATAATGTCAATATTATAGCTTTAATTTCTTGTTGTTTTTTTATTTGTGTAGCTAGAAAGCAATCTTGCACTTATTGTATTGACAATTGATATTCACTTCAAAACAAAATTCCTTGTTGCTACATTTGTCTCTTGCTTTTTTTGAGAGAATTTTCATGTAACTTTACCATATATATTCTATACACCTCTGCATTAATAGATGCAACTTTAAAGAGATGCAAACTTTGGATTGGTACTGGGTGTGCTTAGATGAAGTAGAAAATAAACTTTGAGGAATGATCATGGCCCTATTACGCTATTTTGGGTTTGCTTTTTTTTTCACGATTATTGGTGTCTTTTTAGGAGGGGTTATTGGTTGGTTTGAAACGGAAAGTATTACTGGTTTTCTTAAATATTTTTTTATTTGCTTTGTTTTAGGAGTTTTGGAAATTTCTTTATCTTTTGATAATTCTATTATCAATGCGCGTGTTCTTAGTAGAATGAGTCCATTGTGGCGTCGTCGTTTTCTTATGTGGGGCATTTTGATAGCTGTATTTGGGATGAGAATTGTTTTTCCATTATTGGTGGTTGTCGTTGCTGTTGGGATTAATCCAATTGCGGCAGTCAAATTAGCGATATGGGAACCACATCGATATGCTGAAGTTTTAACCGATGCGCATATGGGGATTGCTGCTTTTGGAGGAACTTTCCTTATGATGGTTGGCTTAAAATATTTTTTTGATTCTGAAAAAGAAGTGCATTGGCTTAATGTTATAGAGAAACCTGCTCAAAAGTTTGGGGCGCTTGTTGGAATTGATATTGCAATTGTTTTGATTTTGATCTTATTGGTTTCAGGTCAGATTGACGCAGAAAATAAAATAACTTTTTTATTGGCAGCACTTTATGGACTTTTGACCTTTATCGGTGTTGAAGTTGTCGGTCATCTTTTGGATACTCCTCAAAAGACTTTAACAACAGTAGCTCACGGGGGAGTAGGGGCGTTTCTTTATTTAGAAGTTCTTGATGCTAGTTTTTCTTTCGATGGCGTGGTTGGTGCTTTTGCCTTTTCACACAACCTTTTTATTATTGCGATAGGTCTTGGTATCGGAGCATTTTACGTTCGTTCTATGACAATTATGTTGGTTGAATCAGGAACATTATTGCATTATCGTTATTTAGAGCATGGTGCTTTTTATGCAATTCTAGTTCTTGCAGTGATTATGTATCTGCAAACGATTATATCGGTTCCTGAAATTTTAACAGGACTTGTGGGAGTCTGTATTATTGGAATGGCATTATATTCTTCGATTCGTTTTAAGCATCGTCAATTGGATAAACATGTTGTATCTAAGTAATGGAGATCTCTTCCTTTTTCAAACTTTTGTTTATCGCATATCTTTGAATAGAAAGAGGTCTTTTATGCAAAATAAAATACTATTTTATTGCTTATTTGCGTTTTTTTAAGTTGAGTTTATTGCATAATACTACCCATGAAGGGAATAATATACAATCTCTAGGATACTTTTTGACCTAAATATAAGACAGAAAGCTGATGCTATACTTTTTACCAGCTTTCAATATTATGACAAGCTTTTGCATTAATGGTTCATAAGAGGCCTTTTTGCTGTTTTTTTGAATGATTTCTATTCATACATTGGATTCTCTTTGTAACGTGTAAGAGAATGGTTTTGAAACAGGTTTGAAATGAGAGAATTTACGATATTCTGAACTCTTACTTAAATATGTGCAAAATAATTTATCCTTTATAAATCAGTGTATTATAATGGTAGATTAGAGAAGGATATTTTAAGAGACCATTAAAAGTTCTATACCGGCTTCGTTCATTGTTTTAAGCATAGTGTTTAGTGATCCGTTTACATCAATACCAGCACAGGCATTTAATGAAACACTGACTTTAAAACCGCATTGCATAGCGTGAAGAGCAGAAAATCCGACACAAAAATCAGTTGCTAAGCCACACATAATGAGCTTAGTAAAACCATGTTCTTTAAGATAAACTTGTAAACCTGTTGGTGTTTTTTGATCATTTTCAAGAAAAGCAGAATAGCTATCCATTTTTTGATTATAGCCTTTTCTAAGGATAAGTTGTGCCTTTTCCACTCTAAGAGATGGATGAAATTCTGCTCCTTGTGTTCCTCGTATGCAATGATCAGGCCAAAGTATTTGAGGACCATAGTCAAGAGTGACTGTATCATAGGGCTTTTTTTCAGGATAGCAGGAAGCAAAGCTGCAATGGTTTTTTGGGTGCCAATCTTGGGTTAAGATAACGTGGTCAAAATGATTTATGAGATTATTGACGGCGGGTAAAATAGCATCACCTTGTGGTACGGCAAGTGCTCCACCTAGTAAGAAGTCATTTTGAACATCAATGACGATTAAGGCTTTTTTTTCCATAAATATATTCCTATACGAGATGAGCTTTTATCGTATTTTTAAAAAGCTATATGTCGTCTTGAAGTTTTGAAATGATATGCTGGATATTGATATTATTTTTATAATTATCAAGCCAAAAGAGGGGAATGGATAAGTTTTTACAATTGGTTTTATAGTTTTTTACGAATTGTAACCACGTACCAATGGGAAGTGCACTGTATTCATTTGTTGCTACGTGTTGATGCAAAGCTTTCATGATCATTGGGCTTGGAACGTCAGATCCCATAAGGCGGCGGTCGTTTTGTAAACGTAATTTAAGCCATATCAAGGCAAGGGGTGAAGTCCATTGCTTTCCGTAGCAAAAAATTGATGAAAAAAGAGAAGGATTTTTTACTGCGTAATATAAAGCCCATAAAGCGAGAAAAGAAGGCGCATAGAGAATTGCTTTTCTTTGTGGTACCATATTACATTGATAAGTCGGTTTAATACGATAAAAATACAATGTTATATCTGGTATGGAAAAGAGAGGCAATGTTTGATAACAGGTTTCAGGTACAGCTAAAAAGATTTGCTTTTTGCTCTTTAGGGGGATGTTTTTTTGCATTCAGGACCATACTGGGGCTTGTGAGATTAGAAAAAATGTACCAATATAAAGCGAAAGCTTTTGATACGACGTAAGTGCTATTTACTGTACAGTTTCAAAAAGCAAAAGCAGTTTTTTCAAAATCCTAATCTTTAATATCGCATAATATAAAGAGAAATTTATGGCACGTCAATTTATCTATCATATGGCTGGGCTTAACAAGTCTTACGGCAATAAAAAAGTTCTAGAAAATATTCATTTGTCTTTTTATCCAGATGCGAAGATCGGTATTTTAGGGCCGAATGGTGCAGGGAAGTCAACTATTTTACGTATTATGGCTGGGCTAGATAAGGAATATACGGGAGAAGCATGGATTTCTGAAGGAGCTCGCTGTGGATATCTACCACAAGAACCTTTGCTTGATGCGAGCAAAGATGTGCGTGGCAATGTGATGGAAGGTGTTGCAGATAAACAAGAAATTCTTGAGCGTTATAACGAATTGATGATGAATTATAGCGAGGAAACGGCTGATGAAAGTGCGCGGCTTCAGGACATTATTGATAGTCAGAATCTTTGGGATTTAGAAAGTCAAGTGGAAATGGCTATGGCTGCTCTTGGTTGTCCGCCAGCCGATGGGGATGTAACAAAACTTTCGGGTGGTGAGAAGCGGCGTGTTGCACTTTGTAAATTGCTTTTGTCAAAACCTGATTTGTTACTTTTGGATGAACCGACAAACCATTTAGATGCTGAAACGACGGCTTGGCTTGAAAGGCATCTACGTGAATATCCTGGGGCTGTGCTTTTGATAACCCATGATCGTTATTTTCTCGACAATGTAACGGGTTGGATTTTAGAGTTAGATCGCGGGAGAGGTATTCCTTATGAGGGGAACTATTCTGCTTATTTGGGGGTTAAAGCCAAGCGTTTGGCTCAAGAAGGACGTGAAGAGGCAGCGCGTCAACGTGCCTTATCACGTGAGCAAGAATGGATTGCTTCTAGTCCAAAAGGGCGACAAGCAAAGTCAAAAGCTCGGATTAAGGCTTATGATGAGTTGGTTCAAGCAGCACGTGAGCGTCGTCCTGGAGAGGCGCAAATCATTATCCCTATTGGAGAAAGATTAGGACAGGTTGTTATTGAAGTTGATAATCTCTCTAAAGCTTATGGTGAGCGTGTATTGATTGATTCTCTTTCTTTTAAACTTCCTGCAGGTGGCATTGTCGGCGTTATTGGGGCCAATGGTATGGGAAAGTCGACCTTGTTTAAAATGTTGACGGGACAGGAACAGCCCAATTCAGGTCAAATACGTATCGGTGAAACAGTTCACATGAGTTATGTGGATCAGAATCGCGATTCCTTGGTGGGGAATAAAACTGTTTGGGAGGAAATTTCTGGTGGAAATGACATTATTAAATTAGGCAAATATGAGATGAATAGTCGCGCTTATTGCGGGGCTTTTAATTTCAAGGGGGCAGATCAACAGCAGAAGGTGGCAAATTTATCAGGAGGGCAGCGCAATCGCGTACATTTGGCAAAACTTCTAAAAGAGGGGGGGAATGTGCTTCTTCTTGATGAACCGACAAATGATCTTGATACTGAAACATTGGGTGCATTGGAAGATGCATTGGAAAATTTCGCTGGTTGTGCAGTTATCATATCGCATGACCGTATGTTTCTTGATCGATTGGCAACACATATTTTAGCCTTTGAAGGTGATGGTCATGTAGAATGGTTTGAAGGTAACTTTGCTGAATATGAGGCTGATAAAGTTCGTCGTCTTGGGGCGGAATCTCTTAATCCTAAGCATGCAAATTATAAACCTCTTACACGCTAGAATTTTTTATCTTATCTCAACTTTGTTGGAATAATAGTGTATTTTATTGCGTTTGTTATTTCATAAATAAAGTGTGTGTGTACTCTGTGGAAGTTTTTATTCATTGAAAAGAGTAAGAGACACTTTATGAAATTATAGCCTAAATAGGGTTGTTCTAATCATGATATATAACCGGTTATTGCTTGTAAAATTGCAATGAAAAGGAGGAGATGAAGAGTATAGTACTACTTCTACAAATGCTCTGGTCATTGAGCATTACCATCTTTACTTAATAAAAATGCAAGCTGGCATCATCATGTTATTTATTTTTTCTCAATGGTATACAGTTTTTGTTTTGAGGTGGGCATAAAAGATATTTTTATCTATATGTCCCCTCCGTTTATGAGCTGTAAGAGAATGATTTGGATTGATTTATCATGAATATTATAACGAGAAGCAGATGGATAAGATCTGTTCGTTTTTTACATTAGCCTATTTTTTTCATAGTATGATAAAATAGAGAGCACAAAATAGATGAGAATATGCGTTGTATACTTGACTTTTTTTCCTATAAACAAATGTTTATAGGAATGTTGAGGGGATAATTATGAAAAAAAGTGCAAGTTTAGATGCAATGGTTGAGCTGCTGAAAGCGGTCGCAGAAGTAAGCCATTTACGTGTTCTTAGGCTCTTACATCATGAAGATTTAACAATCCCTGATTTTATTTTTATTCTTGATCAGTCGCAAGCATGTATATCACGATATTTACGTTTATTGTACGAAGCACGATTGATTGAGCGTTATCAGAAGGGGGATAGCCTTTATTTTAAGCTTTGTCATGATTTTTGGGGTAAAGACATTGTGATGGGTGTTCTTTCGGCTTTGCCAAAGAATGATGTGTTGTTAGCGCATGATTTAGAACGTTTGAAGGATGTTAAAAAGCAGCGTCAAAAAACGAGGAAGAAGTATTTCTTACAAAATGCGTTGCAACGGGATGTATTACGGTCATCTTATATGGCAGATCATGGTGTAGAAAACGCTTTACTTGAAATCATTGGCGATAAACCATTTCAGACGATGCTGAATATTGGAAGAGGTGAAGACTCTATCTTAAAATTGTTTTCTAATCTTTATACGCATGCGGTTCAAGTCGTGCTTGATAGCAATGTTTTTCACTTGTCTGTTGGAGATACAACTTTTGATTTAGTTATTCTTCATTGGGTTTTACATTTTTTTGAAAACCCTGAAATATTCCTTCATGAGATATCAAGTGTTTTGCGTCCTCATGGACGTTTATTGATTGTGGATTTTGGTTATCATGAAATTGAGTCTTCATATTCTGATCAAGCACATACGCGTTTTGGATTTTCGGCTTTACAAATAGAACAATGGCTTAAAAATACGAGACTTGTTCTAGAACAAAAGGTTTGTCTTACTCCTATACAAAATGAAAACAGTGAGAAAGGTATGGTTACGCTTTGGCTTGCTCGTGATCCGCGTTTATTAGTTGACGATATCAAAGATAAACAAGTCAATTTTGCATAAATCGCGTTTGTTGACCTGCTTTATTCTCTGATTTTTCTTAAGGAATAGCGTAGAGATAAAACTTTATTCAATCATTGATAATCTATTGTTTTTTACATTTGTATTATGTTTTTATATGAGAGTATTGGTGTTTTACAGGGGCTTGGTGGCTGTGTACTGTGTAATGAAAGCACCTTCTATAGAGTTAAGCCTATGAGGATCGTTATTTAAGGTGTCTTGATATCATATTTGTTTTATTAGCCAATATATTGATTTTTTAGATTTCAATGATAGGCTCGAATATAGGAATATTTTTTCATTTCAAATTTCCTGTTTCAGAATCCAAAAGAGTCTGTTTGTTTGTTACAAGAGAAGATATTTATCTAAATAATACCGTTTGTAAAAGGAAATACATATTTCTAAATATGAGAGCGGCGGCGATATGATGTAATAGCGCACAATATAATATAGTGATGGCTCATACCTTCATAAATGTCAAAAATGGTGGTACCCAATAGATCTTACGATGTCTCTTTAAAACAGGTGCTTAGATAAGAAGTACCTTGGAATTTTTAGTGAGGGGTGCAAAAAGATGCTCTAAAAAGACGAAGGGGTAAAAGGGTAAGACAATGCATGATTTTCATTATTTAAAACACAGCGTTATGAGCGTGTTTGAAAGTCGTAAAGGCAAATGAAAGGGATGGTAAAGATGGCAATAGGTTTTTATCTTTGGGCTTTTATGTTTCGTTCAAAATAAATGATGGCTTTTTTAAGATTACTCAAACAGACGTAAATATTTTTACTCTAATTGGGCATATAAAAGCTGGGACTGTTTACATGGTTCTCATTTGCTCTAGTCTTTATCTCAAGCATATTGCCATGTTAGGAGCAGGTGTTGATTTACAAGTAACAGCAAACGTAAAAGCTTGGTAGATGACGCCATAAAATTACTCATAAATTAGTAATGGATTGGAGTGATATTCTGAATTTTAAAAACATTTTGTACAACAATGGTTATAATAGCGTATCTGACTTTACGTTTATTTCTTCTTACAAGCATTCATATATGGCGTTTGTCTATGTGTTTTTCATTATATTCATAAAAATAAGATTGACGATAATCTATGGATAGTCCGTGGCTGAAAGTAGAAAAGAAAAGCGTGATATTACACTAAAGTTTCGTATCTCTTTATTATGAGAAGTATGAAGGTTATTAAAAAGGTTATTAAATAAGTCCATTTTTCTTGCCAAAAGTGATTTTTTCTTTTTATGCTTACTGCTCATTTTATGATGCAGCCCGTTAGTATAGCGTAAAATTGATAGGGCATCATCGTTTTATGTTTTTTATCCATATGCTTTTTCTTGTTTGTGATGTGCCGTAGTATGGCTATTCATTGATTCAATAGACGAAGGTTTAAAATAAGGGAATCTCACGTTCTTGAGATCTCTCATGTAAGTTGTAAAATGATGAGTTATGATTGTAAATCAATGCATTATTTACGTTAGAAGAACAGACTATAACAATTTTTGAGCATAGAAACTACTGTGTGTATTATTTTACGGGATCATTTAAATGATAGAGATTAAGAGAAACGGTCTGCATTGATCTCGGTTTGTTATGTTAAAATGCGTTAGAGCCTGTTGGTTATTGTAAAATAGTTTATCGTTATTTGGAATGATTATAGGACGTGATTCGAAACAAATACCTTCAGAGTTCTCATTTTTTCATAAAATTAAGCTGTTTAAATTCTTCATTGATTGTTACATGAGAGATGCGACAATATTTTAATAATCATTTACAGAATTTTTTATGAAGATAGATAAGATTTTAAAAATCTACATTTTTATTTTTGTGGTGATTGCTGTTGGAAAAGTGATTCTACTTTTATATAGTTTGATTTTTATAGGGTGGATACGTAGAAATTACGGTTTTTTTTGATTATGATTATCAGAGTTATGAAAGAAACTATTTAAAAGTTATAATGATCGTAGATTCCAATTGATGCTTCTTGAAATAAAATTGCTTCAAATTGGGTCATTTTAAACTTTTTTTGCCTAAATTTAAACATTTTTAAACAATTTATAACTCTTTATATGTTTTTTTGCGTAGAAGATGATAAGAATTTCTTGTTGTTTAAAGAATTTTATTCCATAGCAAGAATATTGCATCGGCTATCTTAGTGGTTGATGTGAGAGGACGATCGGGGAACCTCCTCCCCCCCCCCCGCGTGGATCCCCTAGATTGTCTGGCCTGACTGAGGATTTCCTCAGTCAGGCTTTTTATAATTTTTTTGGGGGATGTTGTAGCGTGTTATTAGGGGGAAGTGTAAGATCTGTTATTGTTTCGCCTATACTACCTAAATACATAGAGGGGCAGTTTTTGTTGGGCGGATAGTGTTAGCGTATTCATTTTCAATAATTTGATTTTTCTTTATTGAGGCATCGTTGAATGCTATAAGGAGAATCATAAAAGGAATCTATGTTTGTGTTCTATGATCTTTAGGTAAGAGATAATGGAATCTTTTTCGCGTCGTATTGTTTTTATTTTATTTGTATTTTTTATTTTTGGCGCTGTCTTTTTTGCTTCTCAAAGTAGTGCTGTTTATCAGTTTTTTTCCGGTCGCTCTTCTTTTTCTTCTCAGAAGCTTGATGTAACAGAGGAGGAGTTGTTAGAGAGATTGTCTGTATCTTTTCCAGATATTATCAAGCATCTTTCTAAGATGAGTCCTCAACAGCAAGAGGTGTTTATTGCGCAGCTGCGTCGTGATGTAATTGCGCTTGCTTTTAAAAGTGGTCAGAGTCGTGAGCAGGCTCACAAATCTGGTGAAACTGTTGCTATGGCTCTTTCAAAAGCGATTTCTCGTCCTTCCATTGCTAATGCTTATTTTTAGCTATTTTTTTAATCGCGCTTTTGGGTTTTATTTTAAGGAGCAAGAGCTTTTCGTGAAGTCTTGAAAAGTGCGAGGAGATAATTAATTTGTAAGGTATTAACAAAATTTATCTCTCAAAAGGTAAGCAATTGGAGTATAAGGGTAATGTTGCAATCATTACAGGAGTGATAGAAAGTCTATCAAGGGTATTGGTCCAAGTTAATTGCATTATCAATCGCTACAATGACAAAAGCAGTATTGACTATAAAAAAACACGTTAACCGTGTTTTATATGCCGGTTATTTTTTTATTTGATATGAGAAAATAAAAATTTTTTAAAGGATTTAAGCTTTCTTTGTTCTACGGATTTTAGGATATTTATCCACTTGTATGATTTCTGAAAATGAGGTGCAAGGCTGATAAGATGGTAGTCTGTGACAAAGAAAAAATATTTGAATGAAGATGAGGGTTTATTTTTATTTAAAAGGCTTTGGGGGTATTGAGTTTCCTAACATTTTTCAAAAAAACAGACAAAAGTAATTGTTAAGCTTTGTTGTAGAGATAAAGACGGATATAGCTTTTTTAGCATATTGTTTTATAATGATAATTTGTCATTTTCATATTAAGTGAGAATCTTAAGAATTGCAAAATTCTCTCGTTTTAAATTTATTCATGGTGAAAAAATCAAAATCACTTTCTTGTGCACTACAAGTGAGAGGCTTGTGTGGATAAAAGCTCTTTCAAAAAAAGAAGTAAAAAGCTTCTTTGAGGCATCTTGAGAGCTAAAAGTCTGTTGCAATATTTTGAATTGATAAAGAGTATGATGGTTTTAGTATATTTATGAATTTTTTATGCGCAATGATGGGAGCGGGGATTTGTTTTATGATTTGTTGGGGTTTTATCGGACATAAAGAGTGCTGTGGGTGTTTATTAACCAGAGAGAAGTGTTGATAACAGTTTATATTTTTTGTGAAACTTTTTTGATATTGAGGATCTTCGGTAAAAAGATGTTCTTGTCTCTCTTTAAGATGCTATTTTTTTAATATAAAAATTGAGTGATACAATAGTGATAGCAGAAATTTACAAATTATATCATTTTATTTAATACGATATAAGATTAATTATAGTCTCTTTATTTTTTTTACTTTATGATATAGATAAATCTATAATTTGTGCATAAAGAGATTTTCTTTTGTTGCAGAATTTTATCTTGAAATTTTCTTACTATTTCCTTTTTCAAGCCGTTCTTTTGCTTTCTTTTTTTGTACAATACGTTTGCAAATTATTTGCAGCTAGAATTTGAGAATGTTTGAGTAAAGAGAAAGAAAATGCAATTTTTGAAAATCTTGTTAAATACAGCGTGTGCTGTATTTTTTGTATTTGATGTAAGTTGGACTCATAGTGTCTTAAATGTTGCGGAATCAGGAGAATCCTCAGTGATTGTTGCTTCTAAGATTCCTGATCGTCCTTATGAGTTTCTTATTCAGAAACTTGCGAATAAATATAATGTTCCCGTTAATTTAGCACATGCTGTTGTAAAAGTTGAAAGTAATTATAAGGCAGGTATAAAGGGGGCTGCTGGCGAAATAGGTTTGATGCAAATTAAACCCTCTACGGCACGAGGGTTGGGCTTTAGTGGTTCTGTACAGGATTTGTATGATCCTGCGACCAATCTTGAATATGGTATGCGTTATTTGGCACGGGCCTATAAACTCAGTGGTGGAAGTACATGTGGTACAATCCTTAAATATAATGCAGGCCATGCTGCAAAAAAAATGAATTCTATTTCAGCGAAATATTGCGCAAAAGTAAAGACTTATCTGGCTTCATTAAAATAAAAACATCTGTTGAGAGAGGTTTGTCATAAAATATTTTAAGATGCTATTTTCACGGAGCAGAAAATGTTTTATAAATTAGTATGTCAGTCGGCTGGGCAGCCGCGCTTGTCTGATACTGAAATACGGCAGGTGAGGAAAGTCCGGGCTCCATGGAAAGACGGTGCCGGGTAACACCCGGCAGGGGTGACCCTAGGGAAAGTGCCACAGAAAGTAAACCGCCTATTTTTATAGGTAAGGGTGAAAGGGTGGAGTAAGAGCCCACCGCGCATTCAGTAATGAATGTGGCAAGGTAAACCCCACCGGGAGCAAGACCAAATAGAAATGACGTGCAAAATTTAATTTGCAGCCGATTTCCGGGCGAGTCATTCGGGTAGGTTGCACGAGGCGGATGGTAACATCCGTCCCAGATGAATGGTTGCCATGTAAAGTGTAAGCTTTACTCTACAGAACCCGGCTTATAGGCCGACTGATATTTCATGATGATACGCGATATTTTATAAGATCAATTATATATGGTCTTTTATGGAGTCTATGTGTTTGAAATGGACACTTGAGCAAAGAGTGTTTTAAAAAATTATAACATTTCTTTAAGTATAATGCGTTAGGATCTGTTTTGGGATAACTTTAGTTTTTTCGTTCATTGTGATTAATGTGAAAGTTGAAGGCCAGGTTATTCTAAGATCAGTTGCCATGAGAGAGCTGTTGATTTAAGACAGCCTAACTTCAAGACGGATTATTTTGATAAAGCAGGATCAAAGAGCTGAACGCCATATTCCAGTGTTGTTACAGCCAGTTTTGGCTGGGCTTATGCCATTGGTTGGAGCAAAAGTGATTGATGGCACCTTTGGTGCTGGTGGTTACACGCGCGCTTTGTTAAAGGCAGGGGCACAGGTGATTGCTCTTGATCGTGATCCTCATGCTATAAGTGCAGGACAATCGCTTGTTGAAGAATTTTTTCCACGCCTTCGTTTGGTCCATATGGCGTTTTCACAGCTCGATCGTGTCGTTGAAGAGAAGGTGGATGCAGTTATTTTGGATATTGGTGTCTCTTCAATGCAGCTTGATGAAGCAGAAAGAGGTTTTTCTTTTCAAAAAGATGGTCCATTGGATATGCGAATGGCTCAGACTGGTTTTACAGCCAGCGATGTTGTCAATCATTTAAAAGCAAGGGATTTGGCACGTATTTTTAAGATATTAGGGGAAGAGCGTTATGCGGGGCGAATTGCACGGATGATTGAAAAGCGTCGTGTTGTGCAGCCTTTTTTGCGTACAGGTGATTTGGCGGATGCTATCGAAACGTTGATAGGACGTAAACCGGGAGATCGTATTCATCCGGCAACACGTGTATTTCAGGCTCTTCGTATCTATGTTAATGATGAAATTGGTGAATTGGCATGTGGTTTATTTGCTGCTGAACGCGTTTTAAAAGCTGGAGGCCGTTTGGGGGTTGTCAGTTTTCATTCTCTTGAAGATCGTATGGTCAAAAGATTTTTTTCGGCTCGTTCTGGAGAATGTATGAGATCACGCTATCTGCCAGAAATAAAGGCTGCTCCAGCAACATTTTTTCCTTTGTTTAGAGGTGGGATCACGGCAACTAAAGAGGAGTTACAGAAAAATCCTCGTTCACGTTCTGCGAGGTTGCGTATTGGTGTACGGACTGAAGCAGAGGCTCTTGCAGCAGATATGAAATTATTTGGTTTAGCAGAGATTGCCAGTTTTGAAGGCAGCAAAAAATGACAGTTTTTCGTACATTTGATATGATTTTAGTGTTGATTATGATTTGTATGGCAGGACTTACTTATAAGGTAAAATATGATGTTCAAAAACGAATGAACGAAGTTCTTCATCTTGAGCATGAAATTGCTGCAGCAAAAAATACGGTAAGTTTGCTTCATGCTGAGTGGGCTGTGATGATAAGTCCTTCACGCATGCAAAAACTTGCGAAACGTTATCAGAAAGAACTTGGGTTAGAGGTTATACAGCCCCGTCAAATCGTGGAGTTTAAAGACATTCCGGTATGGGTACATGATCAAATTGAAGAAGTGATTAAACAAAATATCTTGGAAGATAATCAAAATATTTTGACAAATAATCGGGCTTCTCAGATCAATAGTGTTGTCCAAAAAGGCGCGCAGTAATGAAATCGACTTTTTTATTCTCACAGAAGAAAAAGCGCTTAAAGAATTCGTTGAATAATCATAATGTTTCTGTTCGTCGTCCCTATTCTAGTCGTCCACGTTTGCTTTTTTCGTTGTTCTGCTTTTTAATTTTATATGGCATCATGGGGGCTTGCCTTATTTCTTATGGGTTGGAAGGTGGACAGATTGAAGAAGCAAAAGGGCCAGGAGTTCTTCAATTGATGGCACGGCCTGATATCGTTGATCGTAATGGTCGTTTATTGGCAACAGATATTAAAACTTATTCACTTTTTGCTGAGCCACGACGTATTATTGATGTGGATGAAACAATTGAATTGCTCTCAACAGTTTTGCCTGATCTTAATTGGCAGGAAACCTATAAGCGCTTAAAAAGAAAATCTAGTTTTTCTTGGATACAGCGGGGGTTAACACCAATGCAGAAGACGCAAATTATGGCTCTTGGTATACCAGGAATTGGTTTTCGGACTGAAATTCGTCGCTTTTATCCTGATGGACCTGTAACTTCCCATATTCTCGGTATGGTGAATGTTGATAATCAGGGCATTGCAGGTATGGAAAAATATATTGATGATGCGGGGTTGAGTGCTTTGCGTGCCGCTGGTCTTGCCATGGAAGAATCATTAAAACAAGTTCAGCTTTCGATTGATGTGCGTGTTCAGGCAATTGTTCATGATGAACTTATTCAGGCTATGAAGCGTTATAAGGCAATTGCTGCAGGAGCTGTTATTTTAAATATACATACGGGGGAAGTTTTGGCTTTGGCATCACTACCAGATTTTGATCCTGGAAATCCTATCGAAGCTTTAAAAAGTGATCGTCTCAATCGGATGACGGCAGGAGCTTTTGAAATGGGATCAATTATTAAAAGTTTTACGACAGCCATGGCACTTGATTCCAATATTTTTTATTTAAACAGTATTATTGATGCTTCAAAGCCAATAAAAACAAGTAGTGGGTATACTATTCATGATTTTCATGGAAAAAATCGACCCTTAACGTTATGGGAGGTTTTTATTTATTCTTCTAATATTGGTTCTGCTAAAGAGGCATTGGCGATAGGGATTGATAAACATCGTGGTTTTTTGCAAAAACTTGGATTACTGGATCGTCTCACAACAGAGTTGCCTGAAGTTGCCCACCCTATTGTACCACATCATTGGAAGGATATCCATTCTATGACGATTTCTTTTGGGCATGGTATGGCAACAACACCCTTGCAAACAGCTGTCGGGGCTGCTGCTTTAATGAATGGTGGTTGGTTAATTGCTCCGACATTTTTAAAACGGACAAAAGAACAAACTCTGCACCATGCAAAACGAGTTTTGCAGGCTAAAACAAGTCAAAATATGCGTTACCTTTATCAATTAAATAGTGATATTGGTTCTGGACGTAATGCAAAAGTAGAAGGCTATCGTGTAGGTGGTAAGACAGGAACAGCTGAAAAAGTTGAAAATGGAAAATATTCTAAAACAAAAAATTTCAATAGTTTTCTTGCTGCTTTTCCTATTGAAGATCCTGCTTATGTTGTTTTAACAATTATTGATGAACCAAAGCCTGCAGAGGGACAGCGTTCAGCAACAGCGGGAATGAATGCTGGACCAATGCTTGCTAATATTATTCGTCGCACAGCTAGTTTTCTTGGTGTAAAACCCGATTTTAAAAAAGAATATGAGCTTCTTTTAAGTAAAAAGAGCAATTCAAGTTTCGTTAAACAACAGTAAAATAAATACAAAGGTGCATCGTTATGTTGTTTGGAACAGTTTTTACAGAATGTGTTGAAGATGAAAGTCTTTCTTCAATAGAAATAACAGGAATAAGTGTGGATTCTCGGCAAGTTTTGCCGGGCTATGTTTTTGTCGCTGTTCAAGGGAAAAAAAGTGATGGAAGACACTATATAGATGATGCGATAAAGCGTGGCGCACGAGCAATCGTTACAGACTGTCATGCTGTTCTTGAGGATTTATCTGTTCCCATTTTACGTGTTTCTAATGTTCGTCATAGTTTAGCGTTGGCAGCTGCACGTTTTTACGGTTCTCAGCCTGAAACGGTCGTTGCTGTGACTGGTACAAGTGGTAAAACATCTGTTGTCTCTTTTCTTCGGCAAATTTGGACTTATGCTGGATTTTGTGCTGCGAGTATAGGAACGGTTGGTGTTGTTTCTCCTAAACGGAATGTTTATGGTTCTCTCACAACACCTGATCCGGTCGTCTTGCACCGTCTTCTTTATGAAATTTCTCATGAAGGTGTGACTCATGCAGCTCTTGAAGCTTCTTCGCATGGGCTTGATCAAGAACGACTTGATGGAGTCCGTTTAACGGCTGGTGCCTTTACTAATTTAGGGCGAGATCACATGGATTATCACACGGGGGTAGAGGATTATTTGCGGGCTAAAATGAGGTTGTTTGATACACTTTTGCCTGTATCTGCTCCTGCTTTGATTTTTGCTGATGATGTTTATTCACAAAAGGTTATTGATGTTGTTACACAAGCACGCCGCCGTGTCTTGACAATTGGTCGTAAGGGGCAATTTATCACGATTAATCGTGTTGAACATCAACGCTCAAAACAGTGTATTGAGTGTCGTGTGGAAAATAATATTTATACATTTGATTTGCCTTTGGCTGGAGATTTTCAGGTAGCCAATGCGCTTATGGCAGCGGGGTTAGCAATTGCAACTGGTGTTTCACCTCGTAAGGTTTTTTCTGCGCTTGAAACTTTGCAGGGGGCACCTGGGCGGTTGGAATTTGTGGGAAAGACAGAAAATAATGCGCCTGTTTATATTGATTATGCCCATAAACCAGAAGCTTTGGAGCAGGTTTTGCTTTCTGTTCGTCCCTTTACGCAAGGGCGTTTGATCGTTGTTTTTGGTTGTGGAGGAGATCGTGATCAAGGAAAAAGACCTTTGATGGGAAAAATTGCGGCGGATAAAGCGGATATTGTTATTGTAACGGATGATAATCCTCGCACAGAAATGCCAGAAAAAATACGCAAGGATATTTTACAGGCGGTGCCAACAGCAATAGAGATAGCAGATCGTGGAGAGGCTATTTCTTACGCGGTGGAGCTTTTGAAAGTTGGTGATACATTAATCATTGCTGGAAAAGGTCATGAGGATGGCCAAATTATAGGGCAGACAACTTATCCTTTTTCAGATCGTCTGAAAGCGATAGAAGCTTTAGAGGACCGAAAGAAATGACAACTTTATGGGATAAGCAAGCACTTGTTGCTGCAGTTAATGGTGTTGTAATGGGAAGCCTGCCAGAAACTTTTTCTGGGGTTTCCATTGATAGCCGTACTCTTGCGGAAGGGGATGTTTTTTTCTGCATTAAAGGGCATCATCTTGATGGTCATGATTTTGCTGCGCAAGCTTATGAACGAGGTGCAGGCGTTCTTATCGTTGCGGAACACCGTTTGAGGGATATGAAAAAGATATCGGCTCCACTTATTGTTGTTCCTGATGTTTTGCAAGCCTTAGAAAAACTTGCACAAGCTGCACGCAAACGTTCAAGAGCTAAGATTATCGCGATAACAGGATCGGTGGGAAAAACAACGACAAAAGAGGCTTTGAAACAAGCACTTGCAACGGTTGGGAATGTTCATGCGAATCTCGCTTCTTTAAACAATTGCTGGGGGGTTCCACTCACTTTAGCGCGGATGCCTATGGAGAGTGATTATGGTATCTTTGAAATTGGCATGAATCATAGAGATGAGATTCGCCCTCTGGTCAAACTTGTTTGTCCGCATGTTGCTCTCATTACGCATATTTGTGCAGGACATATGGGTTTTTTCAAAAATCTTGAAGAAATAGCAAAGGCAAAAGCTGAAATTTTTGAAGGATTAGATGAAAAAGGAATTGCCATTTTAAATGCGGATAGTGATTTTTTTTCTTATCTCGTTCAAAAAGCAAAGAAATGCGGTGTAAAGAAGATCTTAAGCTTTGGTGAGACTAAAGATGCTGATTATCAAGCGCGAGATATACGTCTTCTAACTGATAGTACTTCTATGATTGTGCGTATTGGGGGGCGGGATAGGAAGGTTCAAATTGGTGCTCCAGGACGCCATATTGTGCAAAATAGTTTAGGGGTTATTGCTGCTTGTGATGCTATGGGAGTTGAGTTAGAGCCTGTTCTTCTTTCTTTTCGCTATTTTTCTTCTCAAAAGGGGCGAGGTGTTCGTTATCGACTGTCTTTATCAAATGGGGGTGAATTTTATCTCATTGATGAAAGCTATAATGCAAATCCTGCTTCTATGCGTGCTGCGCTTGAGCTTCTTGCTACAGGACCAGTCGGGGAAGAGGGGCGGCGAATTGCTATTTTAGGAGATATGCTAGAGTTAGGCGAGTATAGTGAAAAGCTTCATCGTGATTTAATAAAGCTAATACGTCTTTCCGGTGCTAATCCGGTTTTTCTATTTGGTGAGGCGATGAAATCTTTAGTCAGTGATTTGTCTGCTGGTGTTAAGGTTCATTATGCTGAAAATATTGAGAAAATTTTATCTCTCCTTTTAGCAGAAATTTCTTCTGGGGATCTGCTTATGGTTAAATCATCCAATAGCCTTTGTTCATCAAATATTGTGACTGCATTGCTTGACCGCTATAAAGCGGTTTCTTCATAGTTTTAAGAGGTTTTTTGTACCATGATGCTGTTTTTTTCTTCGTTTAGTGATTGGCTTCCAGGTGTGAATGTATTTCGTTATATTACTTTTCGCACGATAGCGGCTATGCTTAATTCGGGGCTCATCGTCTTTTTGTTTGGACCTAGCATCATTGCTTCTCTTAAATTGCGGCAGGGTAAGGGGCAACCGATTCGTGCGGATGGTCCTCAAACACATTTTAAAAAGGCTGGAACACCTACAATGGGTGGATTGATGATTTTAACCGGTATTGTGGTATCGGCATTTTTGTGGTGTAATTTATCGAATATTTATTTTTGGGTATCGCTATTGGTTATGCTTTCTTTTGGGGCAATTGGATTTTATGACGATTATCTTAAGGTCACAAAACAAACAGACAAAGGATTTTCTGGGAAAGCACGGTTAAGTTTGGAGTTTTGTGTTGCCGCAATTGCTGCTTTTGTCATCCTACAAATTGGCTCATCTGGATTCGCTTTGCCTTTTTTGAAAGATTATCTTATCAATTTGGGCTGGTTTTTTATTCCTTTTTCTGCTTTTGTTATTGTCGCGACGGGTAATGCAGTTAATTTGACGGATGGACTTGATGGCCTTGCTATTGTTCCTGTGATGGTTGCAGCCTTATCTTTTGCTCTGATTGCTTATCTTTCTGGTAATATGAATTTTGCTGATTATCTCCAAATCCATTATGTATCGGGAGCAGGTGAATTGGCTGTTTTATTGGGAGCTGTTGTTGGGGCAGGGCTTGGTTTTTTATGGTTTAATGCACCACCTGCAGCTATTTTTATGGGAGATACTGGTTCGTTGGCTCTTGGAGGATTATTAGGGACTGTTGCAGTCGCTACGAAGCACGAAATTGTTTTGGCTCTTATTGGTGGGCTTTTTGTTGTGGAAGCTTTTTCAGTCGTTATTCAGGTTGGTTATTTCAAATTAACAAGAAAACGAGTGTTTCTTATGGCACCGATACATCATCATTTTGAGAAAAAAGGCTGGACTGAAAGCCAAGTCGTGATACGCTTTTGGATTATTTCAATTGTTCTCGCTCTCATAGGTCTTTCAACACTTAAATTGCGGTGAGAATGTGATTTCTGTTACGTGTTATAAAGGTCAAAAAGTTGCTCTGTTTGGGTTGGGACAGTCTGGACTAGCAACAGCACAAGCATTGATGCGTGGCGGTGCAGAAGTGGTGGCGTGGGATGATAGTCCTTCAAGCGTGCAGATGGCTTTTCGGCACAATATTCCAACGCGAGATCTCCGTTATGAAGATTGGTCAGAATTTGTTGCATTGATTGTAGCTCCTGGAGTTCCTTTAAATTATCCTCAACCCCATTGGGTTGTTGAAAAAGCACGAAAAAAAAATATAGAAATTATCGGTGATATTGAATTATTTGTTCGTGCGCGCCAGCATTTTTTACAGCATTATGGTTTTTGTGACCAAGATGTTCCTTTCATTGCGATTACGGGGACGAATGGAAAGTCAACCACAACGGCTTTACTTGCGCATTTGTTGGAAAAAATGGGTTATGATGTGCAGGTGGGGGGGAATATCGGAAAGGCAATATTGACGCTTAAGCCATTTGTTAAAAAACGTATCTATGTGATTGAATGTTCATCATTTCAAATTGATCTTACTCCCTCTCTTCAGCCGACCATTGGACTTTTATTGAATTTAACACCTGATCATATTGATCGACATGGGAGTTTTGCCTGTTATGTGCAAACCAAAAGGCATCTTATTGCTCAGGCTTCTCAGGCTTTCATTTCAGTTGATGATGCAGCTTGTCGGGTTTTATATCAACAGTTACTTCATGATGGGAAGCAAATTGAGGCAGTTTCCAAGGATCATTTTGTTGAAAATGGTTTTTATGCAGATGGGACCAAGCTCTTTTCTGTTCGTCAAGGACAGCGCCATATGCTTGCAGATCTTGCTCCTATGGCGGTGTTACGTGGGAGTCATAATGCGCAAAATGCCCTTATGGCATTAGCAACATTGCAGGCTTTAAAAATAACTGATCCTTCTGTGAACAAGCATTTAGCAAGTTATAAAGGGTTGGATCATCGTATGCAGCAGGTGCGTAAAATGGGGGCGGTTTTGTTTATCAATGACAGCAAGGCTACTAATGCAGATGCAACAGCTCCTGCGCTTTCCACCTTTAATGATATTTTTTGGATTGTTGGGGGACAGGCAAAAAAGGGAGGGATAGAGTCTCTTAGAGAATTTTTTCCTAAAATTCGTAAAGCCTATTTGATTGGGAGCGCGGCAGAAGAATTTGCTCGCACTATTGGATCTGCTTTTCCCTTTTCTATGAGTTTAACTTTGAAAAATGCGGTGCGTGAAGCAGCTGTTGACGCAATGGGTTGTAAGGAAAAAGAGGTGACGGTTCTTTTGTCACCTGCTTGTGCAAGTTATGACCAATTTAAAAATTATGAAATGCGAGGCGAAGCATTTGTCTCTTTTGTGATGCAGTTACAATAAAAAGCATCAGTTATAAAAAAATATTTTTGCGTTAAGACTCCAGAATCTTTTTTTGTGTAATTTAGTTTTTAAAGTGTTTGTTAAACAGGCTGGGGAACCATATCACTTTGAGATAATTTATAAAATGGATAAGGTGGATATCATGGTGACGCGTGCAGATAGAGATCCAATTGCTAATTGGTGGTGGACGATTGATCGCTCTATCTTTGCAGCTTGTTTAATTTTAATGGGAATTGGCATTATGCTGTCTTTTGCTGCCAGCCCTATTATTGCAAAAAAAATCGGAATTGCTGATAGTTTTTATTTTGTTCGGTGGCATATCATTTTTAGCATTTCAGCATTTTTTACGATGGTTACCATTTCCTTTTTTTCGCTTTCTAATATTCGTCGTTTATGTGCTCTTTTGCTCATTGTAACGCTTGCTCTTATGGTTGCAACCTTATTTTGGGGTCCAGAATTAAAGGGAGCACGGAGGTGGATTCTACTATTTGGTTTTTCTGTACAGGCTTCAGAGTTTATGAAGCCAGCTTTTGTGGTTATGTCCGCTTGGCTTTTTTCAGAACAGATACGCAGGAGGGGAATTCTGGGTTATACGTTAGCGATTCTACTTTATGCCATTTGTTGTGTGCTTCTGGTTTTGCAGCCTGATATTGGACAAACAGTTTTAATAAGTGCAACATGGGGGGGGCTATTTTTTATTGCTGGTGTACCTCTTACCATTATTTTTCTCTTTCTCATTTTAGGCGTTGTAGGAATTATTTTAGCTTATCTTTTTCTGCATCATGTGCGCGAGCGTATTAATGGTTTTTTGACAGGTGAAGGGGATACGTTTCAAGTGGATGTAGGACGTGAGGCTATTTTGAATGGTGGTTGGTTTGGGCAAGGCCCTGGGGAGGGAACAGTAAAACGTATCATTCCTGATAGCCATACAGATTTTGTATTTTCCGTTGCTGCTGAAGAATATGGTATTATTCTTTGTTTATTAATTATGATGCTTTTTGGCTTTATCGTTATGCGTTCATTGTATATAGCCATGAATACACGTGATTCCTTTATACGTCTTGGTATTACTGGCATAGCAATGATGATTGGCTTTCAATCAGCGATTAATATGGCCGTTAATCTTCACTTAATTCCTCCAAAAGGCATGACATTGCCTTTTATTTCTTATGGTGGTTCTTCGATGATGGCGATTGCGTTTTCAATGGGCATTTTGCTCAGTTTAACACGTCGTTGGCCAGAAGCGCGCCTTTCAGCTTTTTCTTCATCTTCTGTCTTGGATACCCCTTATGAATGATAAAAAAGTTATTGTTTTGGTGGCTGGTGGTACAGGTGGACATCTTTTTCCTGCTGAAGCCCTTTCTGTTGAATTAAGGCAGCGTGGATATGATGTTCATTTAATAACAGATGAAAGAGCACGACCTTTTGTTCGGTGCTTTGATGAAGGGCATATTCATATCGTTTCATCGGCAACATTTACACGACGCCATCCTTTTGCTCTGATAAAGACGTTTTGGTCTTTGCTAAGGGGGATGGGGCAATCGTTGGCGTTGTTTTATAAATTACGTCCTGTTCTTGTTGGAGGATTTGGGGGGTATCCGAGCTTTCCTCCTCTTTTTATTGCGTCCTTAACGAGGCGTGTAACATTTATTCATGAACAAAATGCTGTTATGGGGCGTGCCAATCGGGTGTTGGCAATTTTTGTGCGTGCAATCGCTGGTGGTTTGTTGTCACCAAAAGGCGCTTATGCTCATAAAATACTTTTGACGGGGAATCCTGTCCGTGAGGCTGTGTTGAAGGCGGCCAAAATTCCTTATCATTCTTCAGAGGGAGAAAAGCCATTTAATTTTTTGATTTTTGGAGGTAGCCAAGGGGCTTCTGCTTTTTCACATATTGTTCCAGAAGCTATTGCTTTATTTGATGATAAGAACCGTAAACGTTTACGAATTGTACAGCAAGTCCGCGGTGAAGCAGGAAGGTTGATCAAAATCTATCGTGATATGGGCGTACAAGCAGAAGTTGCTCCTTTCTTTGATGATATGGCTGAACGTATGGCACATGCTCATTTTATTTTGTCGCGCGCTGGGGCTTCGTCCGTTTGTGAGATAGCGGTGATTGGTAGACCTGCTTTGCTTGTTCCCTATCCCCATGCTTTAGATCATGATCAGGCTGCCAATGCAGCTCTGCTTGCTCGTGTAGGTGGTGCGCAAATTGTATCAGAAAAAGATTTAAATGCACAAAAGCTTTTTTCTCTTTTAATGCACGCTTGTTGTGCGCCCCATTTATTAGAAAAACAAGCGCTTGCTGCAAAAAAAGTTGGACAACCTCATGCAACCCGTTGCCTTGCTGATATGGCTGAGTCCTTAATTGCAGGGCGATTGTTGTCAGATATAAAAGAGGAGCTTTTTAATGAAAATGCCACTTGATATAGGCGTTATCCATTTTATCGGAATCGGGGGGATCGGTATGAGTGGAATTGCGGAGGTTTTTTATAATCTTGGCTATAAAGTTCAAGGGTCAGATCAAGTTGAAAGTGCAAATGTTGAACGTTTGCGGAAAAAAGGAATTAACGTTCATATAGGTCATTGTGCTGAAAACTTAGGGAATGCAGAGGTTGTTGTTTTTTCTACTGCCGTTAAAAAAACAAATCCTGAGTATATTGCTGCAAAGGAAAGACATTTGCCGCTTGTCAGACGTGCAGAAATGCTGGCGGAGCTGATGCGGTTTCGGCGTGCAATTGCGGTGGGTGGTACACATGGTAAAACAACAACCACATCAATGGTCGCAGCCCTTCTTGATGCTGGTCATTTTGATCCAGTGGTGATTAATGGCGGTATTATTAATGCTTATGGTACGAATTCTCGTACAGGAGATGGCGATTGGATGATTGTTGAAGCTGATGAAAGTGATGGTACATTTTTAAAGCTGCCTGCTGATATTGCTGTTATTACTAATATTGACGCTGAGCATTTGGATCATTATGGAAGTTTTGATGCTGTGCGTGAGGCTTTTCGGCAATTCGTAGAAAATGTTCCTTTTTATGGTTTTGCTGTTTTGTGTCTTGATCATCCAGAGGTTCAGTCATTGGCGGGCCGTATTGATGATCGTTGGGTGATCACTTATGGTGCAAATCCACAAGCGGATGTTCGTTTTCTTAATCTTTCGATGGATGGTCAAAAAACGCATTTTGATGTTCTTGTTCGCTCACGCAAAACAGGAAGAAAGATTGAGTTGAAAAATTTGCTTTTGCCCATGGCAGGGCAGCATAATGTTGCTAATGCAACGGCGGCGATTGCTATTGCGCATGAACTAGGCATTTCAAATGAAGCTATAAAAAGGGGCTTAGCAGAATTTGGCGGAGTAAAACGGCGTTTTACGCGAACAGGAAATTGGCGTGGCATTGAAATATTTGATGATTATGGACATCATCCTGTTGAAATAAAGGCTGTTTTGCGTGCAGCACGTGAGAGTGCAAAAGGGCGTGTTATTGCGATTGCACAACCCCATCGGTATTCACGTTTGTATCATTTATTTGATGATTTTTCTGCTTGTTTTAATGATGCAGATACAGTGTTGATTACGCCCGTTTATGCGGCTGGTGAAGAGCCTATTGTAGGATTTGGTTCTCAAGAATTGGTAGAGCATATTAAAATGGCGGGTCATCGTGATGTGCGCTTGATACATAGTCTGGAAGATGTCGTGTCTCTTGTCTCAAAATTTGCTCAGGCAGAGGATTATGTTGTTTTTCTTGGTGCTGGCAATATCACACAATGGGCTTGTGCGTTGCCTCATCAATTAGCGGTATTGGATGGTCATGGTAAATTTTCAGCACATTGATGGTGAGGCGCTATTGGCGCAATTGCAACCACTGTTGGGTGGCGTGAGAGGAAAGCTTACACCTAATGTTGAGATGCGTAAGGTAACGTGGTTTCGCACGGGCGGGTTGGCAGAGCTTTTTTATCAGCCTGTTGATGAAGAAGATTTGGCTCTCTTTCTTCAAAATTTGCCTGAATTTGTTCCTGTAACAATTGTCGGTATTGGTTCTAATCTTCTGGTGCGTGATGGGGGGGTTCCTGGTGTTGTGATTCGTCTTTCGCCAAAAAAATTTGGGCAAGTGAAGCAAGTTTCTCCAAAAGGCTTTTTAGTTGGTGCTGGTACGGCGGATAAACATTTAGCTGCTGCCGCTTTAGAAGCTGAGATTGCAGGTTTTCATTTTTATCATGGTATTCCTGGAGGTCTTGGAGGAGCTCTCAAAATGAACGCGGGTGCGAATGGTGTTGAAACTGCAGCGCGTGTTGTCGAGGTCTATGCGCTGGATCGTAAAGGGCAACGTCATATCTTGAGTGTGAAAGATATGCATTATTCCTATCGCCATTGTGATATTCCTAAAGATTTTATTTTTACGGCTGCTTTATTAGAAGGAAGACTCGGCAATAAAGATGATATTCGTGCTGCTATGGATGAAGTTGCCCTCCACAGAGAAACAGTGCAACCTATTCGCGAAAAAACAGGGGGGTCAACTTTCAAAAATCCTGAGAATACATCCGCGTGGCGCGTGATTGATGAAGCAGGGTGTCGTGGTTTACAGATTGGTGGCGCTCAAATGAGTGAAATGCACTGTAATTTTATGATTAATACAGGGCAAGCAACAGGATATGATCTTGAAGCATTGGGAGAAACAGTGCGTGCGCGTGTTTTTGCAAATTCAGCCCACCTTTTACAATGGGAAATAGAGCGTATTGGTCAATTTGAGCGTGGTCGAAGTGTTTCTCCTTTTGATCCATTTCATTGATTTATTGTTCACTAAAAAAGTGAAAATAAAAAATTGAGTCATTTCAAAGAGATAATAAAAAATTCTATTAAGAATCAATAAATTAACAAAGAATCTCTTGCATCAGGCTTTTGAGTCTGATTCATTATGCAAAATGCTAGGTTATTGATTCGCAAGGATAAACTTTGTTTTTCCTGTATGTGGTGCTGATGTATTCTATATAGACTATATATAGTATGCGAAAGAGGGTGATTTATTATGAAAGATAAACATATAGCTGTGTTAATGGGAGGTTTTTCTTCTGAACGGTCTATAAGTTTATCTTCGGGGGCGGCGTGTGCTGATGTTCTAGAGGTGCAGGGGTATCGCGTGAGCCGCGTGGATGTTGACGCTCATATTGCTTCTGTTCTTGAACAGTTGCAGCCCGATATTGCCTTCAATGCATTGCATGGTCCATTTGGTGAAGATGGCCGGATCCAGGGGATTCTTGAATATTTAAAAATTCCTTATACCCATTCTGGTGTGATGGCATCCGCTTTGGCAATGGATAAGGGACGTGCAAAAATTATCGTTGAAAATTTTGGGGTTTGTGTTGCTCCTTCTCGTATCATGAGCCGCTTTGCTTTGGGACAAACGCATCCCATGGAGCCTCCTTATGTAATTAAACCTGTGTGTGAAGGATCAAGTTTTGGTGTTGTCATTGTCCAGGAAAATGAAGCAGCACCGCCGCATAGTATTGGGGGAGCTGAGTGGGGGTATGCTGATGAGGTGATGATTGAAAAATATATTCCTGGTCGTGAATTGACTTGTGCTGTTTTGGGGAATGAAGTGCTGGATGTGTGTGAAATTCTTCCCGATAAACACTTTCCATTCTACGATTATGACTCGAAATATAAAACGGGTGGTTCTCTTCACATTTGTCCTGCACAACTTTCACTAAATATTTACCAAAGTGTGCAAAGAATGTCTTTAGCAGCCCATCAGGCGATAGGGTGTCGAGGTGTTAGCCGTTCTGATTTTCGTTTTGATGAGAAAACGGGAGAATTGGTTTGGCTTGAAATTAATACGCAACCCGGTATGACATCGACGTCTCTTCTTCCTGATATTGCAAAAGCGAGCGGCCGTACTTACGGCGATATTGTTCAATGGATGGTGGAGGACGCATCATGTATGCGTTGAATGTTAATAAAACAAATGTTCCGATGGAGGTGCTTTCAGTGCCGGCTTTGCCACGTCTTTATCGTCGTTTTCTCCGGTTTATGTTTGAGTTTGTTTTTGTCAATATTCATATTCCACGCCATTTCGGCTCTTTTGCTGTTGTATGGTTTTTCTTTGTTACGGCTTTTTATGGACTTTCATCAAGTGGTCAGATGGCTGTGATCGTAAATACGATCATATTGGATAGTAGTTTTGTGGTCACTCATGTCGATATAAGCGGTAATAAGCGCTTGGCAAAGCAGGATATTTTTAAAATTTTAAAACTTGATGTTGCGCCTTCTATATTCACTTTTGATGTTGAAAGAGCACGTTCTCTTTTGGAAAAACAGGCTTGGGTGCAATCGGCTAATGTTCAGAAAATTTATCCCAATAGAATGCGCATTTCCATTGTGGAGCGTGAACCCTATGCCATTTGGCAACATGATGGCATAATGGATATTGTTGATAATACAGGTCGTGTCATTGTGCCTTTTAAAGGGGAAATTGTTCGGGATTTACCTCTTGTGGTTGGGCAGGGTGCACAAAATGCTGCTAAAGTGTTTATTCAAGCGCTGTCAGTCTATCCGGAAGTATATGATCGTATTCGTGCTTTTGTGCGGGTAGGTGATCGACGTTGGGATCTTGTTTTGAATAATGGAATGCGCGTTATGTTGCCTGAAAATGGTGCTCTTGAAAGGCTTTCTTCTCTTTTTTCGTCCGGTACAATGCAAGATCTTTTATCTCGCGATATTCTCAGTGTTGATTTACGTCTTGCTGATCGAATTACTGTTTCTTTATCAGATGAAACGTTGGAGCGTTATCATACTACTGTAGCAGAAGAAGAACGTATTTTAAAAGCGCGAAAGGCAGGAAGCCTATGATGCTGCTCAGATCACATCATTTTAAGGGGCGTAAAACACGTTTTTTAACGGTACTTGATGTCGGTTCAAGTAAGATTGTTTGTCTTATTGCTTGTTTGCGTCCTTTGAAGCATGCGCACTATTTACATGGTCGTACACATTCTACGGAAATTCTAGGCTTTGGAGTGCAGCGTTCACGTGGTATTAAATCTGGTGTTGTCATGGATATGTTTGCAGCAGAACAATCCATAAGATTGGCTGTTGATGCGGCAGAAAAAATGGCGGGTTTGGTGGTGGATTCAGTGATTGTGAATTTTTCCTCAAGTCGATTACAAAGTGCTTTGATTAATGGAAAGGTCCATTTGAATGGTCGTGAAGTCACCAAGCGTGATATGCGTATGGCCTTTTCAGATGTTTCGCGTAAAGCCTTTGATGCTGAACGTCATGTTATGCACTCAGTTCCAGTTTCTTATGTATTGGATGGAGATAAAGGAATTTTTGATCCTATTGGCATGGCAGGGGAAACATTTGGTGTCGACGTGCATGTGGTAACAGCAGAAACAGCCTCTTTGCGTAATTTAGAAACTTGTATTAATCGTGCACATTTGAGTGTTGAAGCAATGGTTGCTACTCCCTTTGCAAGTGGTCTTGCTGTCTTGATGAATGATGAGGCGCGTTTAGGGGCTGCATGTATTGATTTTGGTGGTGGAACAACAACATTTTCAGTGTTTTTTGAGGGGAAATTTATTCATGCGGATGCTCTTGCTGTTGGGGGGCATCATGTGACTCTTGATGTTGCGCGCGGATTTTCTATGTCTTTAACAGAGGCGGAACGTTTAAAAGTTGTTTATGGTTCAGCACTTTTAACAAGTGCTGATGAGCGGCAAATGATTAATGTAGCAGAAATTGGGAGTGATCAGCGTGAAACTCAATATCCTCGCGCGGTTCTTGGGCGTATCATTCGTGCGCGTGTTGAAGAAATTTTAGAAATGGTCCGTGATTGTTTAAATCGTTCTGGTTTTGGTCATATCATTGGTAAACGTGTTATTTTGACTGGGGGAGCAAGCCAGTTAACAGGATTGCCAGAAATGGCACGTACTATATTAGGAAGAAATGTTCGTATCGGGCGGCCTTTAGGTATTTCGAGGCTTCCTTCTCTTGCAAAAGGGGCGGCGTTTACATCTGCTGTTGGGTTGTTAATTTATCCGCAATTGGTGGGGTTTGAAGAAAAAACAATGCAGGCGGCAGGAAATCATTTATCGATGGGCACGCGTGGATATTTTCAGCGTGTTGGTCAGTGGTTGCGTGAGAGTTTTTAGTTAAGTGTCTAGTTGGATAAATTTCATCGCTTTGGCTTGCGGTGTCTTATGAGAAGGAAAAGAAAATGACGATTAATCTGCATCGGCCAGATATCGCGGAATTGAAGCCACGCATTACCGTTTTTGGTGTTGGAGGTGGTGGCGGGAATGCCGTGAATAATATGATAAATGCTGGTCTTCAGGGAGTTGACTTTGTTGTTGCAAATACGGATGCACAGGCTTTGGCTATGTCAAAGGCTGAACGTGTTATCCAACTTGGGGCAGCTGTGACAGAAGGTTTGGGTGCTGGGGCTTTGCCGGAAGTTGGACAAGCGGCGGCGGAGGAATGTATTGATGAAATTATTGATCATCTTGCAGACTCTCATATGGTTTTCATTACTGCTGGTATGGGGGGAGGAACTGGAACAGGAGCTGCTCCCGTTGTTGCTCGCGCAGCGCGTGAAAAAGGTATTTTGACTGTTGGTGTTGTGACAAAGCCGTTTCAGTTTGAAGGCGCACGTCGTATGAAAACGGCAGAGGCTGGTATTGAAGAATTACAAAAGTCTGTCGATACATTGATTGTTATTCCCAATCAAAATCTTTTCCGTATTGCAAATGATAAGACAACGTTTGCTGATGCTTTTGCTATGGCTGACCAAGTGCTTTATTCTGGTGTTGCTTCCATTACGGATTTGATGATTAAAGAGGGTTTGATTAACCTTGATTTTGCTGATGTTCGTTCTGTTATGCACGAAATGGGTCGAGCCATGATGGGAACGGGTGAGGCATCTGGTGATGGGCGTGCTTTGGCTGCGGCTGAAGCTGCTATTGCAAACCCATTGTTGGATGATACCTCTATGCGTGGGGCGCGTGGTTTATTGATTTCTATTACGGGTGGTCGTGATATGACTCTCTTTGAAGTTGATGAAGCTGCTAATCGTATTCGTGAAGAAGTAGATGCTGATGCGAATGTGATCTTTGGCGCTATTGATGATGAGTCATTGGAAGGTGTTATTCGTGTTTCTGTGGTTGCCACCGGTATTGATCGTGAAGTTAGTGATGTGGTTCAGTCCTCTCATCCTCAGATTCAAAGGACTGCTTCTTCAATACGCAAGAGCGATCCTGGAACGTCACACAGTTCTTTTCATGTTCAATCTTCGCCTCTGCGTTCTGAGTCAATGGTAGAAGTAATCGAATCACTTGAAATAGAGAAGGGTAAATCAACCGGAGAACAGTTCCGTCCCAAAAGTCAAATTTTTGCACATCCTGCAGACTCAATGACGACACGAAGTGCGACGAATGCTGTTGCGTATGGTTCAAATGCTGTTCAGGAACAGAGATCAAATGTGCCTCGTATGCAAGTAAGCCGTGGTTCTCAACAGGCGATGACGGCTCCTGTGAGTATGGAGGCAACAGCGCATGTTCTTGATGAGATGACAGGGCTTGTGAAGCAAAAAGAAAAGCCAGTGCAACCAAAACAAATGCAAGCGCGCGCTCCAATGCGTATGCCTGAGTTAAAGGATTTTCCACCTGTTGCTCATGGACAAAGTCAAAGAACATTTGTGACTGATCAAGGTCCTCGTAATCTTTGGCAGCGTTTGAAACAGAGCTTGACACATCGTGAAGAAGCTGAGCCAGAAGCGAGGTTGGAGCCTGCTGTTAGATCGTCTCAGCAGAAAGAGTCTCATGTTTACAATAAAAATTCTCAGGCGCTTTCTCAAGATGCTTCTGTTTATGTTCCACGTCGTTCTGGTGAGCTGCATCCTCAGGTACCACAAGATCAGCGTACTTTTATAAGTGAAGAAGATCAGTTGGAAATACCAGCATTTTTACGTCGTCAGGCAAATTAATTGATGAAAAATGAGGTAAAGTAAGAAATTTTATTATTTCTTTAATGATCAGACAAAAATTATACAGTAAAATATATTACTGTTTTTTGGATAAAATACTTTGTTAAAAAAAACCGCTTATAATAAGCGGTTTTTTTTATTATTTACTATGAATATTTTTTATAGTTTTATAAATTTTGTTAAAAGATGTACAAGCAATTTAATAAAATGATATGATGAATTTAGTACCAAAATATCAGTCTACTCTTAAAAAAGCAGTAACATTTAAGGGCATTGGCGTTCACAGTGGCTGTTTGTCAGTGGTAAAGATTTGTCCAGCGGATGTTGGGTGTGGTATTGTTTTTAAGCGTTGTGGATTAGACGGAACAGAGAAAATATTTCAAGCCCATGCATCGCAAACAGGAGAAACTGAATTATCAACAGTACTTGGAGATGAAGATGTAAGGGTTGAAACAATTGAACATTTGATGGCGGCAATTGCTGCTTATAATTTGGATAATCTTGTTATTGAAGTGTCACATAATGAGATTCCTATTTTGGATGGTTCAGCGTGGCTATATTGCCAAGCTTTTGAAGATGTTGGTATTGTACAGCAAAATGCGTTGCGTTCTTATTTCATTATAAAAAAGCCGGTGCGGGTTGAAGGAGCTCATGGTGTTGCAGAGCTTTTGCCATTCGATGGACGTCGTTTTGATATAACGATCTCTTTTCCTTCTTCTGCTATTGGTAAGCAACATTTCAGTTTTGATCTTACCACACGAGGGTTTAGGGATGATTTGTCACGTGCGCGCACTTTTGGTTTTATCAAAGACGTGGAGGAATTAAGGCTTTCTGGAAAGGCGAGAGGTGCTTCTTTGGAAAATTCTCTTGTTATCGACCTTAATGATAAAATTTTAAATCCCGATGGTCCTTATTGGGAGAATGAATGTGTTCGGCACAAGATGCTTGATGCGATTGGTGATACTGCTTTGCTTGGGGCACCTTTTATTGGATTATTTCGTTCTTATTGTAGTGGGCATAGAATTAATGCGCAATTGGTGAAGGCTGTTTTGGCAGACGAATCATATTATGAAAAAAGCTTTTTAGAGAAAGAGTAAAAAAATTGACAAGATTTTTTTATCGTTTATTTGATTTTTAAGGGGATGATTGACCTAAACTGCTAAATTGGTTATGTGGATTTTAAAGTGATATGGTATAAAACCTTTGATAAATTGTTATTGCTACAAGGTGATATTCTGTGGAGGCCGGAAAAACTATGAAAAAATCTCATGTGTGCATTGGAAATATGACATATAGAAAATCTAACATTGTACGCAAGATATTGGGGGTGGTGCTTTTGGGAAGCACCTGTATGTTAGCGGGATGCCTCTTTAAAGAGAAAAATACCCTTGATCCATCTGCTTATGTTTTGAAAATAGAGCCACCAGATGTTTTATATAATCAGGCGCTTGCTAGCCTTGAAAGTGGGCGGCTTGGGGACGCATCGAAGAAGTTTTTGAAGATTGAAAAACAGTACGCTTATACAGACTGGGGACGTAAATCTTTGGTCATGGGTGCTTTTACTAATTATCGACTCGGAAAGTATGATGATTCAATTAGTATGGCTCAACGCTATATTACTCTTTATCCAGGGTCGACTGACTCGGCTTATGCATACTATATTATTGGTCTTTCTTCTTTCCGTCGGATTCCTGATGTTACGCGTGATCAACGTGACACGAAACGTGCTATTGCTGCTATGCAGCTTCTTATAGAGCGTTATCCTAATTCTGAGTATGTCAAGGATGCTAAGGATAAAATCCGTTTTGGTCGCGAACAACTGGCTGGTAAAGAAATGCAGATTGGCCGTTATTATGAAGAGGGACGGCGCTATCTTGCGGCAAGTAGACGGTTTCGTACCGTGGTTGAGGAGTATTCTGATACAAATCAAATTGAAGAAGCACTTTTCCGCTTGACTGAAGTTAATCTTGCTCTCGGCTTAACGGCGGAAGCACAGACGGCAGCAGCTATTTTAGGACGTAATTATCCCAAAAGTGAGTGGTATAAATTTTCTTATAATCTCTTGCAGAAGAATAAAATATCGCCACGTGAGCATAAATCTTCTTGGATCTCAAATGCTTTAGGTGGTGACAAGAAGAGGATACGTTGATTCTCTATGTTGGTACAGCTTTCGATTCATAATATTGTTTTGATCGAAACGCTCGATATTAATTTTACAGCGGGGTTGACGGTTTTAACTGGAGAAACGGGTGCGGGGAAGTCTATTCTCCTTGATGCTTTATCACTTGCTCTAGGGGGGCGGGGTGATGCTTCGCTTGTGCGTCATGGGGCTGACCGCGGGCAGGTCACAGCTGTTTTTGATGTGTCTGTTTCACATCCTGCACGTCAACTTATTCGTGAGAATGGTCTTGATGATGAGGGTGATATTATTTTACGACGTGTGCAATCAAGTGATGGACGTAGCCGTGTTTTTATCAATGATCAGGTGTCTAGTGTTGCATTGATGCGGAGTGTTGGCCGTTTGCTGGTTGAAATCCATGGACAACATGATGATCGTGCGCTTGTTGATGTTGCTACACATCGCCAATTATTAGATGCCTTTGGTGGTCTTGAAGATGAAGTGGAAAATTTGCGTCAGTGTTATCACTCATGGCGTGAATTTGAGGAGCGTTTGCAACGGCAGCGTCTTAAAGTAGAGAGTGCTGTACGGGAGGTTGATTATCTTCGTACGTGTGTAGAAGAGCTTGAAAAGCTTGATTTTAAAGTTGGTGAAGAGGAAGCTCTTTCTCTTCGTCGTGCTGATATGCTTAAATTAGAAAAAATAGCAACAGATATTAAAGAAGCAGATGATCTTTTAACGGGTCAAAAATCACCAATCCCAGTGCTTTCTAATTTGGTGAGGCGTTTGGAGCGGAAAATTCCTGAGGCGCAAGAACTTATTGCACCTGTGGTGAAATCTATTGATGAGGCATTGCATGCACTTGCAACAGCACAAGAAGGTATTGAGACGGCAATACGAGCATTAGATTTTGAACCTGATGAATTGGAACGGATAGAAGAACGTCTTTTTGCTCTTCGGGGTTTTGCTCGTAAATATCAAGTTTCTGCGGATGAATTGGTTCAGTTACGCGATAAAATGGATGCTGAACTGGCTGATTTTGAAGAGGCTCAGACCATATTGACACGTTTTGAAGATGAGGCAGAGCAGGCAAAGAAAAATTATGATACATTGGCGCAAGCCTTAACAATAAAGCGTCGGGAGACAGCAAGGCATTTATCTGAAAGTGTTATGGCTGAGTTGCCGGCATTGAAGTTAGAGAGGGCTGAATTTATTGTTGAAATGCAAAGTGATATGGAAAAGCGGAGTGCAGAGGGATGTGATCGTATTGAATATTGGGTGCGGACAAATCCTGGAACACGTGCTGGGCCGATGCTTAGTGTGGCTTCTGGCGGTGAATTATCTCGTTTTTTGCTGGCATTAAAAGTTGTTTTATCTGATCGAGGATCAGCACCGACGCTGATTTTTGATGAAATTGATACAGGTGTTGGGGGGGCTGTTGCAGCGGCTATTGGGCAACGGTTGCAACGCTTATCAGAACATGTCCAAGTTTTCGCTATTACGCATGCTCCACAGGTTGCATCGAAAGCGCATGGTCATTTTCTTATTTCAAAAATTGAGAGTCATGATAAAGGACGCTTTGTTACTGCGATTCATAAAATGAAAGAACATGAGCGTGCAGAAGAAATTGCCCGTATGTTGGCTGGAGAACAGATTACTGAAGAAGCGCGTGCAGCGGCTCAAAAGCTTCTCGCATAAAGGTAATTAGTCAGCGATAAAAATACTAGAAAGCTTATATTTATTGAGATTCACTTGATGAGGAGGCGTGGGAGGCCCTTGTGGCAGCGCTTGTAATTTGGAATAGATTTTATGAACAAAGATGCATATAAAAATCTCACAGCTGTTGAAGCAGAACGTGAATTAGAGTGGTTGGCAAAAGAGATTGCACGTCATGATGTGCTTTATAATCGTGATGATCAGCCTGAAATTTCTGATGCAGAATATGATGCTTTACGTCGTCGTAATGCAGAAATTGAAGCTCTTTTTCCAGAGCTTATACGTATTGATTCTCCTTCACATAAAATTGGAGCACCAATTTCTGAAAAATTTGAAAAATCTGTTCATGCACAGCCTATGCTTTCACTTGATAATGCGTTTAGCTCTGAAGATGTTACTGAATTTGTTGAGCGTATTCGTCGTTTTTTACGGCTTCCAGAAACACAAGTGTTGGAAATAACAGCGGAGCCAAAAATTGATGGTTTATCTTTGTCTTTGCGCTACGAAAAGGGGCAGCTTGTGCGTGCGGCAACGCGTGGGGATGGAACTGTCGGTGAAAATGTGACGGCAAATGCCCGAACAATTGCTGATATTCCACAAGTTTTGCAAGGTGATTTTCCTGATATCATTGAGGTGCGTGGTGAAGTTTATATGGGGCGGGAAGATTTCCAAGCACTAAATATCAGCCAACAAGAGAAGGGCAAGTTAACCTTTGCCAATCCTCGAAATGCGGCGGCTGGTTCTCTCCGTCAGCTTGATTCACGGATAACCGCTAGCAGAAAACTTCAATTTTTTGCTTATGCTTGTGGTGAGGTGAGTGAAATATTGGCAGAAAGTCAAATGGAGATGATGAAAAAGCTAAAAGAGTATGGCTTTGTTATCAATCCATTAACAAAAGTCTTTAAGACAGTAGAAGATATTATTTGCTATTATCACGATATCGAAGAATGCCGTCATTCTTTAAGCTATGATATTGATGGCATTGTTTATAAGGTTAATGATTTGATGCTCCAAAAGCGCTTGGGGTTTGTTTCTCGTTCGCCGCGTTGGGCTATCGCCCATAAATTTCCAGCAGAAAAAGCGATAGCGCTTTTGGAAGATATTGACATTCAAGTTGGTCGCACGGGAGCTTTGACACCTGTTGCACGTCTTACGCCTATTACTGTTGGTGGAGTGGTGGTGACCAATGCTAGTTTGCATAATGAGGATTATATTAAGGGAATTGGTCATAAAGGAGAGCCCATTCGTGAAGGACGTGATATCCGTGTAGGTGATAGCGTGATTGTACAACGCGCTGGTGATGTGATCCCTCAAATTGTTGATATTGTCGCTGCAAAGCGTCCAAAAAATGCTTCTACTTTTGTGTTTCCTCATCTGTGTCCCGTGTGTGGGAGTCATGCTGTTCGTGAAGTGGGAGAAGCCGTGCGTCGCTGTACAGGGGGGCTTATTTGTCCTGCACAAGCAATTGAACGTATTCGTCATTTTGTTTCACGCAATGCTTTTGATATTGAAGGCTTGGGTAAAAAACAGGTAGAGTTTTTTTTCTATGCTCAAGATGAGGCGCTTTGTATTCATACACCAGCCGATATTTTTACTTTACAACGGCGCCAAGAAAAGTCTTTGATACGTTTGGAAAATATGGAAGGTTTTGGTACTGTTTCAGTGCGGAAATTGTATGATGCCATTAATGCGCGCCGAGAAATTCCGTTGAGCCGTTTTTTGTTTGCATTGGGGATTCGTCATGTTGGCGAAGTGAATGCACGCCGCCTTGCACGCGCTTATAAAAATTATACAGCTTTTGAGACTGCGGCTATGGAAGCACTTATGCCATGTGATAAGGAAAATGAAGAAGGAAATGAGGCTTGGATAGAGCTTACCAATATCGAAGGAATTGGACCACAGGTAGGGAGCGCAATTGTTGATTTTTATCAAGAAGCGCATAACCGTGAGATTTTATCTGTTTTGCTTGAAGAAGTAATACCTCTTGATGAGGAGCCTATCATAGCAGATTCTTCACCAATAGCAGAGAAGATCATTGTTTTTACAGGAACTTTGGCGCATATGTCACGCGATGAAGCAAAAGCATTGGCAGAGCGATTAGGGGCTAAAACATCTGGTTCACTTTCTAAAAAAACAGATCTTCTTGTTGCAGGACCTGGAGCGGGCTCCAAGTTGGCTAAAGCTGAGGAATTAGGTGTTGAGGTTATCGATGAAGAGGCTTGGCTACAGCTGATTGAGAAACATAATGTTTAGAGGGATTTTTCCAGAAGATCGTATGCTGTTTGTATGATTATCTCTCTTACATTTTTGGGGGGATGAAATCAAAAAGGGGGATAATAGGGGCTGTTTTTTGCAAAAACAGAGCGCCATATATTTTGATATTTATTAAGTTATTAAAAATGATTAACGTTGAACTTAAATATTAAACTTAAACTATTATAATGAAGAATATACAAGGTTATTATTAGTAAAAGATATAAATTATTACTGTGAAGAAAGGTAAAATTTTTGAACAAATATGTATAATTTAATCCAAAATGCCGTAATAAACCAATTATAATGACGTAATAAAAATATAACGCGGAAGATTACAAAATATAATAAAATATTCCGCTATAAATGAATAAGGGATATAACTGCGAGTTGTTTATTATGTTGAATTATAAAAGATTACTGGTATCTATACTTATCAGGCATTATTAGATGGTACACTTGTCCAATTTCATTACAAAATTTCGGATATTCGCTAATGCGTCTAGCAGCATAATTTTTTTCCTGACTTCCTTCATCTCTCTCAAATTTCTCAGCATAGGAAATTTCGTTTATTAGAGCTAGTATTTGGATTGAGAATATTTCAGAATTAAATACCATTCGTGCGTATCTAAACATTGGATCTGTCGAGTTCATGACTAAATTTTTTGCCCAAATGAAATCGTTTTCTTTCCAATTATATTGAGAATGTAGCTTATGTATGTATGTAGGTAGGTAGGGATAATGCTGAAAATTTTTTATTGTACTCTCCCTGTAATAAGTCCACAAGGCATGCACACCAAACAACTTTCGCATGGATAAGATTTATATTTTCAGGAATTAGTACTATCATCCCAGGGCTTAGAACATGATATACACCATAACTCTTATTATCCAGATATTTTTTTGCAATTTCTAGACGCTCTTCGTATATATTATCAGGATATTGTGTCTTTACGTACTCTTCGTATAATTTATCGTACTTATTTGGAGTAATGACTTGATTTTCAGAAAATACAGCAATAGGAACTCGCTTAAATTTAGTAATTTCCTTCAATACAGAAGGCCCAATATAGTATCCAAAAATAATATTATGGAACAAAATAAAACTATACGCATTAGGATAATCACTTTATTTCTAAAATACTGGATAAGGATATAGCTTATTAAGATCTGTGATTAAGATTTTGTTAACTAACAAGCCATAAGATACACGCTTTATTGTGTCTTTTTCAAAGTATTTGTGAAATTTTGTAGAGAGTTTGAATCTCCTTTACTTATGTGACTGTTTTTGTGTTATGTAGTTTTTCATATACTCTGTTATTGTTGTTAATTTTTTAGCTGAATGACATGTTCAGGTAAAAACATATACCTCCATATATGTTGTTTTCATACTGTGCAGTTGGAAACTATTTATATTGTAGATAACGTTTTTCAACAATAAGTAATAGTCTAGAAAATAATATTGTACTGTTAACTATGCAAATAAATGAAAAACTTTAACGCTGATGTTATCATCATGCTATTTCTTTTAAATTCTAAATACTTAACTTTTATTTCATAGCAGATTCTATTTTATTGTAGCAATATGTATTATAAGGAATTACAGCTGTTGAAAATAACTCAAGAATTTAAAAATATAAATTATCATTATGAAGCAAACAAAAAGGTAAAATTTATTCGAATAAATATGCAGAATTTTTGAATCCAAACAGCGTAATAAGCTGGTTATAATAGGTGTTTTAGAAATACGATGCGGAGGGTTACAAAATATAACGAAAGTTTCCATATAAAGAAACTAGGGATATGAGAGTGTCTAGATGGAGATCGCCAAGATAAGTATTACCGCGTATAGGTGTATCTCATCTTGCTTCACCGAGGTTAGCGTTTACCGTACCAGCAAAAAACTTGAAGTATCTTGTAGAAATATTTTTTGTATTTCCTGATGCAGATACATATTTTTCCCTTAAAAAGAGAAGATCCTGTGTTTTGTAGAAAGAGTAAAAGTTATACGTTGCTTCATTTAAAGGGGCATTGTTGCTTCTTTTGCCCATTTTTTATCTTCTTCGTTCAAGTAAGGTGCATTCATCTGATAAACGCGCGCATGGTAATCATTGAGCCATTGCCGTTCTTCTTGTGTCAAAAGCTCTGGAAGGATTAACCGTCGATCAATGGGGCAAAGTGTGAGTGTTTCGAACGAGAGCATTTCTATATCTCCACCATCAATTTTTTGTGCTGGCTTCACAATCATCAAATTTTCAAGACGGATACCAAAAGCGCCTTCGCGGTAATAGCCTGGCTCGTTTGAAAGAATCATACCGGAGATGAGTTCTTGGCACCCTTTGCGAGAAATATTTTGCGGTCCTTCATGGACAGAAAGATAAGATCCAACACCATGACCGGTGCCATGGGCATAATCAAAACCAGCTTTCCACAATGCAATGCGTGCAAGAGAATCAAGGTCTCGTCCTCGTGTGCCTTTTGGAAATCTGATAGTTGAAAGAGCAATCATGCCTTTGAGAACAAGCGTAAAACAGTGTTTTTCTTCTTCTCCAATATTCCCAATTGCTACGGTGCGTGTGACATCAGTCGTACCATCACGATATTGTCCACCTGAATCAACGAGGTAAAGTTCACCGGTTTTGAGTTGTTTATTTGTTTGCGTTGTTACACGATAATGAATAATGGCACCATTTTCTCCTGCTGCTGAAATTGTATCAAAAGAAAGATCTTTAAGTTTTTCTCCCATTTCTTTTGCTGTATTTATGCGAAATTCTTCTAATTTTTGAGCAGCGGAAATTTCACTTATTGACCCTGGTATTTGTTTATCTAACCAAGAAAAAAAACGGGTTAGGGCAACACCATCGCGTAGATGCGCTTTGCGTGCGCCATTGAGTTCTGTGTCATTTTTAATGGCACGTGGTAGAGCAGCAGGATCAGTAAGTGTGATAAAAGAGCTATTTTTTTCTTCAATAACAGTTCGTAATTTTTCGCATGTTAGCTGTGGATCTAAGGCAAACACTGTCCCTTTTTGAACATACTCTTTGATCTTGGGAATAAGCTGTTCTGGTTCATATAATTTTGCATAACGTTCTAGATATTGTTTCTGTTCTACACCAAGTTTTTTGCTGTCAATGAATAAAGCTGGTGTTTCGTTAAGTGGAATGAGAGCAAAACAAAGGGAAAAAGGCGTGTTGGAAACATCATTGCCCCGTATGTTGAATGTCCATGCAATGGAAGAGGGGTCTGTAAAAATAAAAGCATTTGCATGAGTTTGCTGTATATCTTTGTAAATCAAAGCGAGTTTTTCATTTGTATCGCACCCAGCATATTTGAGAGGGTGAATTGATAAGGCAGATTGTGGTAATTTTGGTTGATTATGCCAGAGCAGATCAATGGGATTATGTTGAACTTCTACAAGTTTTCCACCTGCTTTCATTTCTAATGCATTTCTCAATGCATCGGTGGCAGCAATCGTGTGGAGCCATGGATCAAAGCCAATAGAAAGTTTTTGACCATTTTTTTCAAGCCATTGTGAGGGAGGACAAGTTATGAGATCTTCATAATTAAAAATATCAGGATCAGTTTGTTGGCGAACTTGGAGCTTATATCGCCCATCTGTAAATATGATGGCTTTGTTTTTTAAAATCAGTGCAATCCCAGCTGATCCAGTAAAGCCGGTTAACCAGCTAAGGCGTTGAGCATGAGGAGGGACATACTCTCCTTGGTGTTCATCGCACCGCGGAACAAGAAAACCATCGAGTCCAAGGTGATCGAGTTCTTTACGAAGGCAAGAAATGCGTTCTGCTGCATAAGCAGGATTTGTTGTCGCCTCAAAAGATTGATACATAACGACGTCCTTTTCTTTTATTTTATTTCAGGTGTATCGTAACCCATCCTTGCCGGTGGTATGTTTCGATATGCTTCAGTCCTTGTTTTATATAAGTCTCCAAAACATGGGCATGTTGTTCTTCAAGAATTCCAGAGAGTATAAGTGACCCCTCTTTTTGAAGTGCCGTTACCACTTCTTGCGCAAGTTCAATAAGCGGATTAGCAAGGATATTGGCAACAATGAGATCAAAAGGGGCTCGTGATGCAATTGCATCATGGGCAAAACCTGTTGCTGTAATAGCTGTAACATATTCATTGACATCATTGAATTCGATATTGTGTTGTGCAACTTGAACAGCAATTGGGTCAATATCGGATGCAAGCACAGTAATTGGTTTGAGCATTGCTATGCCAATGGCTAGTACACCGCTCCCAGTACCAAGATCAAGGGCATTTTGGGGATTTTCGTGTTTCATGACTTTGGCGATCATTTCTAAACAACCGGCTGTTGTTCCATGATGTCCGGTGCCAAAAGCTTGATTAGCTTCAATTTCAATAGGGAGAACATTTGCTGGAATGGCGTTTCGGTTGTGACTTCCATGAAGGAAAAAAGGACCAGCTTGCACAGGTTTTAGTCCTTCTAGGCTTTTTTGTACCCAATCAATGTTGGGTAAAACTTCCATATTAATTTTATCAAAATCTATAGAAAGAATTTTGGCAAAACGTTTCAATGCGTTCTCTTGATTGTCTTGATCGACATATAGAGAAAGCTCATATACAGCATTTTGTTCATCTATCTCTGTAAGAGCAAGAGGATAACCTTCTTCGTCAAAGGCTGTTTCTATAAGGGTATAGAACCGTTCTGCTTCATTTTTAGAAGCAGTATAATAGAGGCGAATTTGTTGCGACATGCTGTTCTTTCTTTTGATCGGCTTTTTTTAGTTTAAGATGAGTTTTTTTAACCGTTCAATGGCGATTTCATCTTTTAATTCGCTATCGCTTTCTTTCGTGTCATAACGGATAACGCCAGCTAATTTTCCACCTTTTTTGAGTAAAAAAACTGCTGCTGTATGGTTATATGTATAGTTTCCATCTGTTTCAGGAACTTTTTCAGCAACGATGTTGAAAGAATTGACCATTTTATGAACTTTATCAGGATCTCCACTAATGCCAACAATTTTATTGTTAAAATTACTGAGATAATCATGGAGTACTTTTGGTGTGTCACGTTCAGGATCAACAGTCACAAACCATATACCTAATTTATCAGCTTCAGGACCAAGGGCTGTAAGCCATCGATCAAGATTCATCAGTGTGGTAGGGCAGCTTTCAGGACACATAGTGAAGCCGAAAAAAATTATTGAAGGCTTGCTTCGAACATCAGCCTCAGTAATATTTTTTCCATTAGAATCAGTGAGAGTAAAGTTATCACCTAAAGGCTTATTTGTCAGCGTATCATAAATAAAAACACCTGCAAGAAATATGATTGTCAGCCCCAAGATGCGTATTACATTTTTCATAGTTTGACTCTCTTAGATAGATCGAGAAATTGTAACATCGGCAGGTTTGTTTTGCAATGTTTGTTTCATGGTTGATTTTATTGGCTTTATTGGTATGTCTTTCCATATCTATTGATGAAACATTGGTGAAAGATGTATGAATATTGAGAAAGATCTTCGATTTCATGAAAGTGAGCCTCGTATCCATACGACAGCGCGGCTGCATGGTTGTAAATTAGGGCGCTATGTGGAAATTAATGAGCGGGTGATTTTACGGGATGTAACCGTTGGAGATTTTTCTTATTTAGAGCGTAATAGTGAGGCTATTTATAGCGATATTGGGCGCTTTTGTTCTATTGCATCTCATGTACGGATGAATGCGTTGGAGCATCCTATGGAGCGCGTTTCAACGCATAAAATAACCTATCGTCCAAACGAATATTTTCGTTATATGGCATTAGATAGTGGTTTTCGTGAAAGGCGTTGTGCAAAACGTGTTATTATTGGGCATGATGTGTGGATTGGATATGGTGCGGTTATTATGCCTGGGGTGACAATTGGTCATGGCGCTATCATTGGCGCGAACGCTGTTATAACGAAAGATGTTTTGCCATATACGATTGTTGTTGGGGTGCCTGCTAAACGGTTGCGGATGCGTTTTCCCAATCATGTCATAGAATGCCTTTTAGATATGGCTTGGTGGGATTGGCCGCTTGATAAAATTCACAACGCATTGCCTGATATGCAAAATTTGCCCATTGAAGCTTTTGTTCGTAAATGGAAATGACATTCAGAATAAAATAAAGTGGTTTCTTGAAAAAACTGATCGTGGTTTACTTGTAATTAAGCTTTGTTTACAAAATTGTCTAGTACACGCTTTTCTCCGGCTTTTTCGAACATTATTGTCAATTTATGATCGTCTATTGTTGTAATACGACCATAACCAAATTTTATGTGAAAAATCCGATCATTGACAGAAAAATCTGATGGTACATGAGAGATTGATTGAGAGATAACTTTCCCTTCAATATTTTTGTTTTTTTGTGTACGCTTTTGTCTTGCTGTTGCATAGTCATTATAAAAGGAATCGTGATGTTGAAAGGAAGATTTTCCATAACCACCATAGGATGTTTGCATTTCTACAACTTCTATATGTTCTGCTGGTAATTCATCTAGAAAACGGGAGGGAAGAGCAGGTTGCCAAAGTCCATGAATTCTTCGATTCGATACAAACCATATATGCAAATGTTTTTTTGCTCTTGTTAGACCTACGTAAGCAAGACGCCGTTCTTCTTCTAATCCTGAACGTCCACCTTCATCTAATGAGCGCTGGTGGGGAAAGAGTCCTTCTTCCCAACCTGGAAGAAAAACTGTTTCAAATTCAAGCCCTTTGGCTGAATGAAGTGTCATGATGTTGACTGCATCCATATTTTCATTATTTTCCGTTTCCATAACGAGTGCAACATGTTCCAAAAAACTTTGAAGATTTTCAAATTGTTCCATGGAACGAATCATTTCTTTAAGATTTTCTAGTCTTGTAGGAGCTTCTGGTGAACGATCTTCTAACCACATGGTTGTATAACCAGAATCATCAAGGACGATCTCGGCAAGTTCTCTATGAGGAGTGTCTTGAAGCATATTTTGCCAGCGGCGGAAGTTTTCAATAAGGCTTCGTAACGCACTGCGTGCCTTAGGCTTTAATTCATCTGTTTCAATGATGTCAGCGGCAGCAGAAAAGAGAGGAACAGCACGTGCACGTGCACTCTCATAAAGAATGCGCAGGGTTGCATCTCCTATGCCGCGTTTCGGTGTATTAATAACACGCTCAAAAGCTAAATCATCAGTAGGTTGGACAACAATGCGTAAATAAGCCATGGCATCACGTATTTCCATTCGCTCATAAAAACGAGGACCACCAATGACGCGATAATTAAGGCCAAGTGTTACAAAGCGATCTTCAAATTCACGCATTTGAAATGATGCGCGTACCAATATAGCCATATGATTTAATGCATGACCGGTTTGTTGTGCGCGTTCGATTTCTTCTCCGATTGCTCGAGCTTCTTCTGCCGAATCCCATGCTGAATGAATTTTTACCTTTTCTTCCTCACTCTTTATTTGAGCAGAAAAAAGGACTTTTCCCAGTCTTTCTTCATTATGAGCAATGAGATGGGAGGCGGTTTTAAGAATATGAGATGTTGAGCGATAATTGCGTTCTAGACGAATAATTTTAGCAGAAGGAAAATCTTTTTCAAAACGTAATATGTTTTCGACTTTTGCACCACGCCATCCATAAATGGATTGATCATCATCACCAACACAACAAAGATTAACATGTTGACCTTGAGGATGTTGGGCCAAAAGGCGAAGCCAAAGATATTGTGCTGTATTTGTATCCTGATATTCATCGACAAGAATATAACGAAATTGAGAATGGTATTCGCGAAGAATATCTGGATTATGTTGGAAGATAGAGATAGAATGAAGTAGAAGGTCACCAAAATCACAAGCATTAAGATCTTTTAATCGATTTTGATAACTGTGATAAAGTTCACGTCCCATGCCGTTACCAAAGGAATGAGCATCACTTTTTGAGATATGTGTTGGTGAAAGTCCTTGATTTTTCCAAGAATCAATCATCATGGCAAGGTTTCGTGCGGGCCAACGCTTATCGTCTAATCCTTCAGCTTGAATAAGTTGTTTTAAAAGTCGAAGAACATCATCGCTATCGAGAATTATAAAGTTTCTTTTTAAATCAACAAGCTCTGCGTGACGGCGTAAAATTTTAGCTCCAGTGGAATGAAAGGTTCCAAGCCAAGGCATACCTTCAACAACTTCTCCAATAAGTTCACCAATACGTATTTTCATTTCACGTGCTGCTTTGTTGGTGAAAGTGACAGCAAGTATTTGCTGAGGAGAGGCAAGTCCAGAGCGTAAAATGTGAGAAATACGGGTTGTTAAAACGCGCGTTTTTCCTGTACCAGCACCTGCAAGAACTAAAAGAGGTCCCTCAGTATTCATAACAGCTTGTTGCTGTTCTGGATTGAGTTGTTCTAAATAGTCTGTGTTATATGATTTTTGTTCTTTTAGAGTATGGGAGAAAAAATCAGAGCTCTTCTTATCATGGTCTGGAGGGAAATCTTCTTCAAAGAAAGGTATGGTGTGATCAGAAAAATTACTCATTATATCTCTTTTGTAGTCTTTTTTTCATTGAAGTTCTAGATTAAAAAAAACTTCTCTTAAAAAGTCACAACAGTTTCAGTTGAACAGACAGAAAGAGAACGTAAAAAAATAAGCACAAACATTAAAGGCGTTGGGTGAGAACGCTTTGAAGGGCATAAACGCGTAACGAAGCCGAAAGATTTACTTGTTGTGGTCTTTTGCTATCAATATCGGTAATAATAAAGGCTAAAGATTGTCCTTTTTTGCGGGCTATATCTTTTAGAATATCTAAAAATGGTGGTTCTAAAGAGACGCTTGTTGCGTGTCCATCAACGCGAACAGATATCTTTCGTGGAATGACTTTTGACCAATCGATAGAATTATTTTCGTGCATTTTTCCACCTTTATTCGTCGTTTCGCAAACGATTTTGATCAAGAAATTTTTGCATTTTTAAAGATTTTTGCTGCTCAAAATTTTTTTCAGTTTTTGTTCGTCCAAAACGATAACGATTTTGCTCAGCACAAAGAGATTTTTCTGTACGTTTTTTTTGTTTTCGAAATTGGCGAAGATTAATCAATTCAGTCATGAGAAAAATTATTTTTTCCGAAAGGAATCTAAAGAAACAACATCAGCACTTTGATTTTGTTTTGCATCGTTATTTGAAGGTTCTTTATTTGTACTGAGATTTTGTTCTTTTGTAAGCGTATTTTCTTTTTTTTGTTTGTTTGATAAGGTAATGGGCGTAGTTGAGGTATTTTCTGAATTTTCACTTTCTCCAGAGGTCAGATTTGAGGGCAGATCAAATGCTGCTTCAAATGCTGCTACAGGATCGTAAAAGACCTGAATGGAAGTAAAAGGAATCACGAGCTTTTCGGTTATTTCCCTGAAAGAGAGAGTTACTTCGAAAGCTGTTTCTGAAACACTGAGATCTCTAAATTGATGCTGTAAGACGATTGTCATTTGCTCGGGATAGCGATTTTTTAGCCGAGGAGAAATTTTAACGCCTGGGGCATTTGTCAAAAAAGTTATAAAAAAATGATGATTTCCCGGAAGACCTGCTTTGGCAACTTCCGATAAAACTTTACGGATAACTCCACGAAGCGCATCCTGAACGAGAATATCGTAACGGATTTGATCTTTAACCATCGAAGTTTTTTCCTTTTATTTCACGTAGCAGAATGGGGCGTATTGATATTGTGTGATAGAATATATTTTAAATTAGCAGATTTTTTCTACGATGCACCTCAATAAATCGAATAAATACGAAACTCTATGGTAAATAATGTCTGAAAGATCAATCAACAACATTTAAAAAAGTGAAGGCTTCTGTTGCCAGGTGCCTCCGAACCCCGCTTAAACCTGCGACGGTTTAAGGCTCAAATTGAAACATTCACACCACCTTAAGCGGCGAGACGTGCTTCCGCATAGTTGTCATTTGCAACTACTCATTTAGCCCGATAACGGTGGTACAATGCCGAGTAAAAGAGCGATCTTTACACCCTTGTCGATCCTATTTCGCCCCCACCAAAATATAACTTTGGTTTCTTATATTTTGGTGGAGGCGCCGGGTACCGCCCCCGGGTCCAATAGGTTTATTTCACCGTCCATTTATTACCATAGCTGGTAAACCAGCCCTCTAAATATAGATGAAGAACAGTCTTAGGAAAAGGGGGGGTTGTTAATATTTTTAATCCTCTAATTATTTATGGAGCTATATGGTGCGGCTGTAAAGTATAGTCCGCTCATTTTTGGAGAGGAGATGATGCAAAATGACAAATAATTTAGCAGATATTAAACTATATGATTCAAATCCCGATGAAGCAGCAGTAGAACGACTTAGCCGTCGTTTAGCTTTGGTGATGAAAAAGCAGGATGCAGCGCTTGTTGCTACGTCGGATCCAAAAGAGTTAGAACGTGTTGAAAAATGGGTTCAAGATGTTTTAGAAGCTGATGAGAAGAGTGCTAAAATGGCTGTTTCAAAAGTGGCTGAGATGATGTCTGGAGAGCGTAGAAAAAGTCGTATGACTTTTTATTATCTAGTTGCTAAGCAACTTAATGCACTTCATAAAATTTAAACAATATTAAATTTGTGATAATGATAAAAAAAAGCCCAATTTCTTGGGCTTTTTCGTTGATAAAAAGGATTAATGTTTTTCATCCTCTTGGAGGTAGCCTCCTTTACGCATACTTGGGACAAAGAGAAGAGCAATGAATGCCATGATCATCACGACGGTTATATAAAAATAAAAGAGTGATTCATGACCGTACTTTTTTAATCCAAGCGCAACGTATTCAGCAGAACCACCAAATAAGGCGTTACCAATGGCATGAGAGATGCTAACGCCTAATGCGCGTATTGAAGAGGGAAACATTGCTGATTTTACGACACCAGAGATGGATGTATACATGCTCATAATGAAGAGCAAGCCAATAATGACGGAAAAGGCAATCCATATACTATGCGTATTACCGATTATCCAGAGTCCAGGAAATGTAAAGATGACAGAGAGTATACTCCAAATGATAAGTAAAGTTTTTGTTCCAATTTTATCGGCTATGATACCAGCTATGGGTTGGAATAGGATGAAAATAAATAGTACAGCTGTCATAATCGTTGTTGCGGTATGTTTATCAAAGCCGGTAGTTGTGATCAGATATTTTTGCATATAAGTCGTAAAGGTGTAAAATGTGAGTGATCCTCCTGATGCAAAGCATGCAATTACGACAACGGCTTTTGTATGCTTGGTGAGTAGTTCCTTAAGACTGCCAGAGTGTTTGTGAGAGCGGCTTTCTTTCGTGGTTGTTTCGTGGAGAGAACGACGCAGATAAATCGCAATCACTGCCCCGAATCCACCAATTACAAAAGGAATGCGCCATCCCCATGCTTTTAACTGATCTTCAGAGAGATAAGATGCTAGAATAAATATAATGAAGCTGGCAAGAAGTTGACCTGTAATAAGGGTGGCAGATTGGAAAGAAGCAAAAAGCCCACGATGTTTTTTGAGGGCAACTTCGCTCATATAAGTGGCTGCTGTACCATATTCACCACCCGCTGAAAGTCCTTGCATCATCCGAGCTAAAAGTAAAAGGATTGCTGATGTTATTCCTAAGGTTTCATAGGTGGGAAGTATGGCGATGAAAAAAGAGCCACCACACATCATAAAAATGGATATAAGCATCGAGCGTTTACGTCCATAACGATCGGCGACAAACCCTAAAAACCAAGCTCCAATAGGGCGCATAAGAAAGCCAATAAAAAACACACCCGCGGTTTTTAACAGTGGCGTAATCGTATCACCATCGGAGGGAAAGAATTGTGATGCAAAATAAATTGATGCAAATGAGTAAACGTAAAAATCATACCATTCTACGAGATTTCCTGATGCGCTTGCTATAATAGCAAAAACACGTTTTCTTGCATCCTGTGATGCTGAAGTTGTTTCATTTTTCATGAATTGTTCCCCTTTTGGATTTATAGTTCATATTTTCTAAACATAATTGTTTATGATTTCCAGAAAAATTCAATTGTATTATAACAATTTCTTAGGGAAACTCTTTAAGATGATCTATTAGAGTTATGTTGTCATTCGTTTTAAGATTTTTACTTGTGTTGTAGAATAAAAAGTTATCATATTGCATTTAAAGGGAGAGAACATTGAAAAGTAGATCAAGATACCTTTAAACTTTATGAGAAGAATGCAATTATTGGAATCATACCGGAAGATCATAGAAGAGATGGTCTTTATGAACAGAAAGCTCAAAAACTGAAAATATTTCATAAAGCTTAAGTAATGTAAAAGGGGATTTTGTGTCTTTACTTATCTTATTGTATCATAACATATCATCATTTAGGAGGGTGAGGTAAGCCTCAGATAAGGTTTTCCGTATGAGGTGTTTTTTAGATATCGTGATAAATATTTAGGGTAGGGCTGCCCATAGAATCTTATCAAGTAAATTACATAAAGAGGCAGTAACTATAGACAATTTAAGAGAAACTGAGTCGTTTGTAAGACGAATGTAGGGCGGGCTTTTCGTTCTTTACTAGGGTGGAGAGGAGATCAAAAAAAGCCCAATTTCTTGGGCTTTTTTATCCAGAAAATAAGTTTAATGAAGTCTATCGTCTTTATCGAGATATCCTCCTTTATCTATATCGGGCATAAGAAGAATAGAGATGAGTGCAATGACCATCATACCAACGATGTAAAAAAAGAAAACAGATTCGTATCCCATATTTTTTAATCCAAGCGCTACATATTCAGCAGAACCGCCAAAGAGTGCGTTGCCAATGGCAAAAGCAAATCCAACACCAATTGCTCGGATTGAAGCAGGGAACAATTCTGCTTTTATGATACCAGCAATGGACGTATAAAAACTCATAACACAGAGTATTCCAATAATAATTAAGAGTGCTGTCCATGGATTATGGGCATTACCGATCATTTTAAGTACAGGAATGGTGCAGATAATGGATAATGCCCCCCAACTAATGAGTGAAGCTCTTGCTCCAATTTTATCGGCTAGGGAACCAAAAAGGGGTTGGAGTAGCACAAAAACAAAGAGGGCGGCAGTCATTATCGTTGTTGCGGTTTGTTTATCAAAGCCCGTGGTTGTGATCAGATATTTTTGCATATAAGTGGTGTATGTATAAAATGTGAGTGATCCACCAGCTGTAAAGCCAACAACCAAAAAGAAAGCTTTTTTATGATTGCGAAAAAGTTCTCGAAGACTACCAGCATGTTTTTCAGAGCGGCTTTTGTGGGTTGTTGTTTCATGGAGCAAACTACGCAGATAAATTGCAACGATTGCTCCAAAGCCACCAATCACAAAAGGAATACGCCATCCCCACGCTTTTAACTGATCTTCAGTAAGGTAAAGGGCTAAAATAAATATTATAAAACTTGCGAGAAGTTGACCTGAGATCGTTGTTGCATATTGAAAAGAAGCAAAGAGCCCGCGACGATTTTTCGGTGCAACTTCGCTCATATAAGTTGCTGCTGTACCATATTCACCGCCAACGGAAAGTCCTTGAAACATACGGACTAAAAGGAGAAGAAATGCTGCTGTTATTCCCAAGGTTTTATAAGTGGGAAGTATGGCAATGAGAAAAGAGCCACCACACATCATAAAAACAGAAATAAGCATTGAGCGTTTGCGTCCGTAACGATCGGCAATGCAGCCAAAGAGCCATGCTCCAATTGGACGCATAAGAAAGCCAATAAAAAAGATTCCTGCCGTTTTTAACAGTTGTGTAACAATATCTTCATCTTCAGGAAAAAACTGTGATGCAAAATAAACCGATGCAAAGGAGTAAGCATAAAAGTCGTACCATTCTACCAGATTTCCTGATGCGCTGGATATGATAGCAAAAATACGTTTCCTTGTATCATGTGGATCTAAAGTTGTTTGATTATTCATGAAGTATTCCCCTTTTAGATTTATAACTTTTCTTCTTTTTAAAGCTATTTACGATGTGCATTATAAAAACGCCATTGTATCATGATAATTTTTTAGGGAAACATAAAGATTTTTTCTAGAGCTATCAGTGGTGTTTTGGGCTCATGGTGTTGTTATATTGCGTAAATCATACGCTTTTTACTATCCTTAAGGAAATATTATTTTTTGTTTGATTGTGAATTATTTGCATATGCAGAGTGTTTATGAAGATATGATACTCTTTAGTTTATATGCTTGATGTTGTTTCGTAAAATGATGTTATTGACTATTGCATGCAAGGTTGGTGTATCTGTTAAAATACTTTTTATGAATGATCTTAAGTGTTAAGGGGGAGTACAATATTAAGAGTTCATCAATAATATAATGATAGCGGCTTGCACTTTTATTAAGTGTAAAGAGAGTAGTGCCCATGTTTATACTTTACGGGGCTTTTACGTTATGTCATTCACGAGTGCCGTTGTGAAATGGAGTTGGGTGCATTGAGAAATGTTTCTCAAAAAAGTGTGTGAATTCATAATATAATGGTATTTTCTATTTTTCATGAAAGGATTTGTGTTGCATGAGGGGTACCATTAAGAACGTATTAAACAAAATCATGAGTGTAATCTTTATTATTGATAAAATTTCTTGAAAGATAATCACTTGTCTTCGACTTTGAGTGGGAATGGGAATATTAAAATAAATCAAACGTTTTTTATCTTCAGTGAATTAAATTCAGTAAAAGAAGTATTTATTACATAATAATATGAAGCCATTTATTTTTATAAGCGGCGTGTGCAGGAGGGAACATTGCTTCTTTAGAGTGTTTGAAGGGATAAAAAATTGTGAGCTTTAAACTGCTATCGGAAAGAATATAAAAAAGCCCAGAATACTGGGCTTTTTTGTTAAAATCCTTGTTTTTTAACATTAAAGGTTAATGAATATCGTCTCCTTGTAAATACCCTTTTTTGCGAGCATCTGGCATTAAGAGAACAGAGATGAATGCAATAATCATCATGCCGGTTATATAAAAATAGAAGACAGATTCATATCCAAGATCTTTTAATCCAAGCGCAACATATTCAGCAGAACCGCCAAACAGTGCGTTGGCAATAGCATAAGAGAGCCCAACTCCTATTGCTCGTACTGAAGCGGGAAACATTTCTGATTTTACAATGCCAGAGATAGATGTATAAAAGCTCATAATGCAGAGCATTCCAGTAATGACTGATAAAGCAATCCATGTACTATCAGTACTACCAATCATATTAAGTCCAGGAATGGTAAAGATAATAGATAAGACACTCCAAATAAGGAGTGAAGTTCTTGTTCCAATTTTATCTGCAACAGCACCAAAGAGGGGTTGGAGTAACATGAAAACAAAGAGTGCAGCTGTCATGATTGTTGTGGCTGTATGTTTATCAAAGCCAGTGGTTGTGATCAGATATTTCTGCATGTAAGTCGTATAGGTGTAGAATGTGAGCGATCCTCCAGCTGTAAAGCCAATAACCAGAAAGAAAGCTTTTCGGTGGTTGCTCAGAAGTCCCCTAATACTACCAGCTTGTGCACTAGAACGACTTTCTTTGGTCGTTGTCTCATGGAGTGTGCGGCGTAGATAAATCGCAACAATTGCTCCTAGTCCACCAATGGCAAATGGAATACGCCAGCCCCACGCTTTTAGCTGATCTTCGGTGAGATAAAGCGCTAAAATGAATATAACGAGACTGGCTAGAAGTTGACCACCAATCAGTGTGGTATATTGGAAAGAGCTAAAAAATCCTCGGCGATTTTTGAGGGCGATTTCGCTCATATAAGTTGCTGTTGTACCATATTCACCACCGACAGAAAGCCCCTGAAGCATTCTGAGTAAAAGTAAAAGAATTCCTGCTGCCATTCCAATGGTTTCATAGGTAGGAAGTAGGGCGATTAAGAACGAACCACCACACATCATAAAAACAGAGATAAGCATTGAGCGTTTGCGTCCATAACGATCGGCAATGAAGCCAAAAAGCCATCCGCCGATTGGGCGCATAAGAAAACCAATAGCAAAAACACCCGCCGCTTTTAAAAGTTGCGTAACGTCATTGCCATCTGAGGGAAAGAATTGTGATGCAAAATAAATAGATGTAAAGGAATAAACATAAAAGTCATACCATTCTACTAGATTACCTGATGCACTGGACACGATAGCCCAGATACGTTTTCTTGTATCATGTGGTTTTAAAGCTTCTTGTTTTTCCATAGTCGATCCCTTTATTTCATGTTCATCCATCTTTGTTCATTTATGTCATTTTTTTAGAAGCTGTCTATAGTATTTTATCTTTTGCATCAAAAATTTAGTCAGATCATGATAATTTCTTGTGTAAGATGTTTTTGGAAAAAGATTTGAATTATCTTTGTACGGATTTTACAGTTTTTATTTTCTATAATGAGAAGAATCGGACATAATAGTCCTATGAAATCATATCTTGCTCTTTTATCTCATGTTTTAAATCAGGGTATTGATCGGACAGATCGAACGGGTGTTGGAACGCGATCTATTTTTGGGTATCAGATGCGCTTTGATTTACAAGCAGGATTTCCGTTGTTGACAACAAAGAAACTACACTTACGTTCAATTATTTATGAACTTTTGTGGTTTCTTAAAGGCGATACAAATATCGCTTGGTTGAAAGAGCATGGTGTGTCAATTTGGGACGAGTGGGCTGATGAAAAGGGAAATCTTGGTCCTGTTTATGGTTATCAGTGGCGTTCTTGGCCTGCTCCTGATGGACGCCATATTGATCAAATTAACAATCTTTTAACGATGATTAAGGAAACGCCAGATTCTCGTCGCTTGATTGTGTCAGCTTGGAATCCTGCATTAATAGAGGAAATGGCGTTGCCTCCGTGTCATTGTCTTTTTCAATTTTACATTGCGGAGGGGAAATTATCTTGTCAACTTTATCAGCGTTCGGCGGATATTTTCTTAGGTGTTCCATTCAATATTGCATCCTACGCATTGCTAACGATGATGATTGCGCAAGTAAGCGGTCTTAAAATAGGCGATTTTATTCATACTCTGGGAGATGCTCATCTTTATTCTAATCATTTTGAACAGGCAAAATATCAATTGTCTCGTATACCAAATGCTTTGCCATGTATGCGCATAAATCCAGCGGTAACAGATCTTTTTTCTTTTCAATTTGAGGATTTTGAGTTGCTTAATTATGAAGCACAACCCCATATTAAAGCGCCGGTAGCAATATGACGATTTCCATTTGTTTAATTGCTGCTGTTGCAGAAAATGGTGTTATCGGTCGTGAAGGTGCAATGCCGTGGCATTTATCGACGGATTTGCAACGCTTTAAAGCTTTGACGTTGCGTAAGCCCATTATTATGGGAAGAAAAACTTGGGATTCTATTGGGAGACCTTTACCAGAGCGTACAAATATCGTCATTACGCGTGATTGTACCTTTTGTGCTGAAGGGGCTGTTGTTGCTCACTCTTTATCGCAAGCTTGTTCTCTTGCAACAAATGTTGCTTCTCAAAATGATGTAGAGGAAATTTTTATTATTGGTGGGGGTGAAATTTTTCAACAAGGGTTGCATATGGCTGATAAAATATTCCTTACAGAAGTTTTAGCTTCTATAGAAGGTGATAGTTTTTTTCCTGTTTTTGATAAAGAAAAGTGGACTATTGTGCAAACACAAGATATTCCAAAAGGGGATAAAGATAGTCATCCGACACGTTTTGTTGTTTATGAGCGGAAATAATTTTTTGTAATATGAAGTGGAAGGGTTTATCAGTTGTATTGTAATGAGGTAAGAGACACCCTATAAGATCAAGCAAATGGTTGGTGTTCGAGTAGTGGTAATCAGTTAAAGAGGTGATAATGCCCTGGACAAATCAAAATGGTGGTGGCCCGTGGAGTGGCGATAAAAACAGTGGTGACAAAAAAACACCAGCTAAGAATCTCTTTGGTTCTGGTGGCGGTAATGGTGGTGAAAATGGTCCTAATCTTAATGAAATTTTGCGCAAAGGGCAGGATCAGTTTAAACAATTCGGGAGAAGCAGTTTTTCTGTTTTATTCCTTCTGCTTATTGTGTTTTTTTGGCTATACCAGTCAATTTATATTGTTCAGCAAAATGAACAAGCGGTAGAGTTGCGCTTTGGCATCCCTAAAGAAGGCATTATTGGTGATGGGTTGCATTTTCATTTTTGGCCAATTGAGACCTATATGAAAGTACCTTTAACGGAAAAAACAATCGCGATTGGTGGGAAGCCCGGTCAGGCGCAACAAAGTGATGGTTTAATGCTTTCGAGTGATCAAAATATCGTTAATGTTAATTTTTCCGTTTATTATCGGATTTCATACCCTAGTCAGTTTTTATTCAATGTGAATGATCAAGAGGGAACTGTCCGCCAAGTTGCTGAGAGTGCAATGCGTGAGGTCATTGGTTCGCGGCCGGTTGATGATGTTTTACGTGACAAGAAAGAAGAAGTTGCTAATGACGTTAGAAAGATTATCCAGTTGACTGTGGATAAATATCAACTTGGTGTCGAAATAAGCCGTGTTTCTATCAGTGAAGCTGCTCCTCCGACAAAGGTTGCTGCTGCGTTTAATTCTGTTCAGCAGGCGGAGCAGGAACGTGGAAGAATGATTGAAGAGGGGAATCGTGTGCGTTTTACGAAAATTGGTTTAGCAAATGGTGAAGCTTCACGCACACGGGAAATCGCAAAAGGTGAAAAGGCACAAATGGTTGAAGAGGCAACAGGGCGTGCTGAACGTTTTCAGGCGATAGCTCGAGAGGCTGCGATTTCACCAGAAGCTGCTCGCTACCGTCTCTACATGGAGACGATGGGGCGGATTCTTTCTTCACCAAATAAGCTGGTTCTTGATCAGGCAAATTCTCCAGCGATGCCTTATTTGCCTTTGAACGAATTGTTGCGTAGCAAGTCATCGGAAAAAGTAAAGGCAACATCAGCGCGTCCTGCGTTACTCTTAGATTCTCGTATTTCTGGAGGAGATTAATTATGCAGCAATCTCGCTTTTTGTTTGTTTTTAGTGCTATAGTGTTTGTTTTGATGATTTTGTGGATGTCCGTTTTTATCGTCTATCCTCGTCAACAGGTAGCAATTAAGCGTTTTGGACAAATTGTTCAGGTAGAATCTAATCCTGGAATCTATTTCAAGGCGCCCTTTATCGATAAGATGATCATTGTTGATAATCGGTTATTGCGTTACGATGTTCCTACACAATCTGTACAGGTTCGTGGTGGTGCGTATTATGAGGTGGATGCGTTCTTTATTTACCGTATTACAGATCCTAAGTTGTTTTTACAGCGCATTGCTTCTGGGCGTCCACAAATTGCGGCACGTGAAAACCTTGCACCACGGTTTATTGACGCTTTGCGTGCTGTTTATGGTAAGCGAGAATTTAAAGCAGCCTTATCGGATGAACGAGGCGCGATGATGGCTGAAGTACAGAAGCAATTTTCTGTAGATGCAGGTTCGTTGGGTATTGCCATTGTTGATGTGCGTATTCGTAAAACCGATTTGACTGATGCTGTTTCAGAAGATGTCTATCGGCAAATGGCAGCTGAACGTGAAGCTGCTGCGGAAAATATCCGGGCTCGTGGTCAGCAGGAGCGAGATCGTATTGTGGCAGAAGCTAATCGTGAATATGAAGAAATTGTAGCAGCTGCAAAGCGTGATGCTGAAATTACCCGTGGTGAAGGTCAAGCTGAAAGTATTCGTCTTTTATTGAATGCGAGGGAGGCTAATCCGTCTTTTTACGATTTTTGGTTGGCGATGGAACAATACAAGAATTTAGAGAAAACACCGATGGTGATTTCTCCAAATGAGGATTTCTTTTTCTATTTTCGTAATCCGCCGCAGGCAAATAAAGCATTCTTACCGACAATGAATACTGGCCTCAGTAAAACTGATCCAAAATCGGGAGAGAATAGATAAAATAATGGATTGCAGATACGAGATTTTGCATGAAAAGAATGATCTGTGACCATTTTCTTTTATGGTAAAAGTGGTAGAGAGTATCGAGCCGTGCTGGTTTTCCGTATATAAATTTAGTGGGGCTCTTTGCATCTTTGATTAAAGGCATGTCATGGATAGAAGTGTCGTGAGTAAAAATACGTTTTTAAAGTTTTTTATCACAAGAGTTGTTTTTTGTGTGACTTTGTTTCTATCAGGATCAGTGAGTTTGTCTTGGGGAGCCGAGACAAGCAAGGCATTGCTTTCTATTCCTGATTTAGCTTCTGAGCTTTTGGAAACAGTTGTGAATATTTCCACGGCGCAGACTGTTGAAGGAACAGAACAGGATGCAAACACCTCGGTACCCGTTATCCCAAAAGATTCATTGCTGGAGGAATATTTTAGTGATTTTTTTATACCCAAGGATGGTCAAAAAGATAGTCAATTTCAAAAGGTGCGTTCTTTAGGGTCTGGTTTTGTGATTGATGCGCAAAAAGGGATTATTGTTACAAATTATCATGTTATTGTAGATGCTGATGATATTGAAGTTAATTTTACGGATGGTACAAAACTAAAGGCAAAGCTTCTTGGAAAGGATAGCAAAACTGATTTGGCGTTGCTTCAAGTCGATGCAGGAAGTAAAAAATTAAAAGCTGTGCGTTTTGGTGACTCAGAAAAAGCACGTATTGGTGACTGGGTTATGGCTATTGGTAATCCTTATGGTTTTGGTGGAAGTGTGACGGTTGGTATTATTTCTGCACGTAACCGTGATCTTAATGCTGGTCCCTATGATAATTTTATTCAAACAGATGCAGCAATTAATCGGGGCAATTCTGGTGGTCCGTTATTTGATAGAAATGGTGAAGTCATTGGCATTAATACAGCAATTGTTTCACCTTCGGGAGGATCTATCGGTATTGGATTTGCTATTCCATCGGATATGGCTCTTTCTGTTATTAATCAATTGCGTGATTTTGGAGAAATAAGGCGTGGTTGGTTGGCTATTCGTATTCAGCCGGTAACAGAGGATATTGCAAAAAGTTTAAAATTGGACAATGCTGTGGGAGCATTGGTGGCTGGTAAAATAGAACAGACGGAAGAAAATAATGTAGATAATAGCCAGTTACAAACTGGAGATGTTATTCTTTCCTTTGGTAATTCCAAAATTAAGCATGCACGTGATTTGCCGCGTTTAGTTGCAGAAAGTTCAGAAGGAAAAGTGGTGGACGTTACTATTTTACGCAATGGGCAAGAAGAAACAGTAAAAGTTAAGCTTGGACGTTTGATTGAAACAGATCCAAATGAAGATACAGAAGAAGTTGCTGATAAAAAAAATCAAGATCTGTCGAAAAACGTGACAATGCAATTTATGGGAATGACGTTATCTGAACTGACAGAGGATTTGCGTCATCGTTATTCAATTTCAGATAAACTTCGAGGATTAGTGGTGACAGCTGTTGCACAAAATAGTGCAGCGGATAAAAAGCGTATTCGCGTTGGTGAAGTGATTGTTGATATCAATCAGAGTTCTATCACAACAATTGATGAGGCTAAAAAACGTATTCATAAATTACGTGAAGCTGGACGCAAAAATGCTCTATTTATTGTAGCGCGTCCAGATGGAGAGTTACGGTTCGTAACGCTCCTAATGGATTGATCCTTAAAAATTATTTTTTTGTTTTTTATCAGCCTTAGTAATGGGATATTTTGCAAGTCAGGCATGTGATATCCAATGTTTCTCAAGCTCATTTCACGATAGAGAGCATGGGGTGTGCAATATAAAATCCATTGGGCAGCTCTGTTTCTACGTTAAATAAAAGTACAAGTTGGCACCATCATAGATTTGCTAGTTTCCAATCTTGCAACAGCCTAGACTTTGAAATGCTGCATAAGAGATCTATGTTTTGTGTTTAAGTCAATTATTATTATAAATAATGTTTTATTTAGTGAGACTTTTAGTCCTTTGTGATTGTACTTTATGTGCTATGGAGAACGTTTTTTTCACTTCAGTTTGAAAAAAACTATCTTAGAGAAAAATCATATTAGACTAAATTAGTTATATATATTTACACCTTTCTTGGTGATGGATGAAGAAATAGTTATAAAAAAGAGAGCGTGAAGAAGACAAGTTCTGAATCTCCTATTATAAAGCAGATTAGTATACTGTTTTTATAGGAAAAAATAAAGCTGTTTGATTGTATAGGTTAAGCTCAGTATTATTATTCATAAATAATGACAAAGAATATGTTTGTTTTTAATGGACTAACGGACAGAATGATTATGGCTGTAGTTTACTATTGAACTATGATAGCAAAAATGCTTGGAAATTCCTTTGGTGTTGTTATTAAGCCCATTTTTTATAAATTTCATAGGGGGCTTTGGTGGTGTCTGCATGTTGCAATAAGTTATTGATTGGGAGAAATTGCTATTCATGACACAGAGAAAAGTTACATTAATAGCGGGGCCAACGGCAAGTGGGAAGTCAGAACTTGCCTTGCAAATGGCTCAAGAAAAGAATGCTCTCATTATTAATACTGATTCAATGCAGGTTTATGATGTTTTAAATATTTTAACGGCACGGCCGGGGGAGGCTGATATCGCGATTGTTCCCCATTATCTTTATGGTCATGTGAGTCCTACTTTGAATTATTCAGTAGGGCAATGGTTGTGTGATGTCGAGAAGCTATTGGCTACTTTTTCTTTAAAATCAGTTATTTTTGTTGGTGGGACAGGACTTTATTTTCGTGCTCTTTTAGAGGGGATTTCGGAAATCCCTCATGTTCCAAATGTTGTGCGGCAGAAGTGGCGTTTGCTGCTTGATAAAGAGGGACCTGAAAGTCTTTATCGCCAGTTGTTTCAGATTGATGCTGTTGTTGCTGAAAAAATTTCTTCGCACGATAGACAGCGTATTGTACGTGCTTTGGAAGTTTATGATGCAACCGGTAAGACGCTCAGTTGGTGGCAGAAACAAAAAACAACACCTATCATTGCGCCGAATTTGACCGAAAAAATTCTTCTCATGCCACCACGTCCTCTGCTTTATGAACGTATTCATAAACGCTTGGATTCTATGATTGAAAGAGGAGCTTTAGAAGAAGTGGTGGCTATGAAAAAACTTAAACTTTCCTCTTCATTACCAGCAATGAAGGCTATTGGTATACCTGAGTTTATGGCTTATTTGGATGGATATAGAAGCTTTGAGAATGCTCTTGAAGCGGTGAAAATACAAACGAGGAGATATGCAAAAAGACAAATGACATGGTTTCGTAATCAATTTGATGAAGAATGGGTGCTTACTTTTTGATAAAAGAGTTAGAGCTTTGCAAAGAAACTTATCGAAAGATAAAAGATAATTCGTGAAAAAGAAATTTTTTAGAAAATATAATTTTTTATTGACGAATGGTATCAATGGAATTAGAAATCTTCCTACAAGGAATTTTTTATATATTTTATACGTTGGAATAATGGGGGTAATCATACAGTATGTGTTGTGTAATGGGCTCCTTTGGGGGCTTTTTTTATGAGCTCCGTTAGGGGCTTTTTTATTGTCCTATAAAGTAGGTGAGTGGGAAAAATGAGAAATGATCCAAGAAAGCAAGAGAGTGCAGATGGAAAAATAATGTCGGGCGCTGAAATAGTGGTTCAAGCTCTTATAGATCAAGGCGTTGAACATATTTTTGGTTATCCTGGTGGGGCTGTTTTGCCTATTTTTGATGTTCTTTATCACCAAGATACACTCCAGCATATTTTGGTGCGCCATGAACAAGCCGCAGGGCATGCGGCTGAAGGCTATGCACGCAGCACAGGGAAGGTAGGGGTTATGCTTGTGACTTCTGGTCCAGGGGCAACGAATGCTGTTACACCTTTGCAAGATGCTCTTATGGATTCGATACCTCTTATTTGTTTTTCTGGGCAGGTGTCAACAACGGTGATTGGAACAAATGCTTTTCAAGAGGCTAATACAGTTGGAATTACAAAGCCTTGTACGAAGCGTAATTGGCTGGTTAAAAATGTCAATGATCTTGCGGCTATTATTCATGAAGCTTTTTTTCTTGCTCAATCAGGTCGTCCTGGTCCGGTTTTGATTGATATTCCTAAGGATGTTCAATTTGCTTCAGGATTTTATAGAGCACCTCAAGTTCAGGAGTTTTTACATTCTTTTCCATCGATGAAAGGGAATACTAAGGCTATTGAATCTGCCGTTTCTCTTTTAGTTGAGGCAAAACGCCCTATTATTTATTCTGGTGGTGGTGTTATTTCATCGGGGATGAAAGCTATACAGCTTTTACGTAATTTGGTTCAATTGGGGGATTTTCCGATTACTTCAACATTAATGGGACTTGGTGCTTATCCTGCTTCCGGTAAAAATTGGCTTGGAATGCTTGGAATGCATGGAACCTATGAGGCTAATATGGCCATGCATGATTGTGATGTCATGTTAGCTGTTGGAGCACGATTTGATGATCGTATCACCGGGCGCCTTGATGCATTTGCACCTCATGCGCGTATTATTCATATTGATATTGACCCTTCTTCTATCAATAAAATTGTAAAAGCAGAAGTTCCAATTATTGGTGATGTGGCTTGTGTTTTAGGAGATATGACGCAACTCTTAAAGATACAGCAACCAGCGTTTAACAGTGAAGTCCGTGAGGCGTGGTGGACGCAAATTAACCGTTGGAAAGCTCGTAATTCATTGGCATATGCGGAGAAAAAAGATGTCATTATGCCGCAATATGCTCTTGAACGGCTGTATGCTTTTACCAAAGATGCGAATGCTTATATTACAACGGATGTCGGGCAGCATCAGATGTGGGCAGCGCAGTATTATCATTTTGATGAACCAAAACATTGGATGACTTCTGGTGGTCTTGGAACGATGGGGTATGGTTTACCTGCTGCTATAGGTGTTCAAATAGCGCATCCTGATGCGCTTGTTGTGTGTATTTCTGGTGATGCCTCCATTCAGATGAATATTCAAGAGCTTGCAACAGCTATTCAGCATGACACACCGGTGAAAATTTTCATTTTAAATAATCAGTATATGGGGATGGTTCGCCAGTGGCAGCAATTGCTGCATGGTAATCGTCTTTCTCATTCTTATACGGAATCTATGCCTGACTTTGTGAAATTGGCACAAGCTTATGGAGCCGTAGGAATTCATTGTTCAAAACCCGATGAACTTGATGATAAAATTCAGCAAATGATTGACTGTGATAAGCCTGTTCTTTTCGATTGTCGTGTTTATCATTTAGAAAATTGTTTTCCTATGATCCCATCAGGATGTGCCCATAATGAGATGTTATTACCCGATGAGGCAAGCGAAGAAGCTATTGCAAATGCTATTTCTTCTGAGGGAAAGATTCTTGTATAAAATGAATATATTAATAAAATAGTGAAGGATGGTGATGATGAAGTCTTTGGAGTCTTCATCTCTTTCTCTTCTTTGTGGAGAGTTTCTATTATCCTTAGAGCTCATTTTATGATTTTCATTCTGTGTTTAAAGACATGGGGTGTATTATTATTTGTTCATCTAAAAAATGTTATAAGTCGTGTGCCCAATTATGTTTGAATTTATTTGTACGCGATGTTTGTTTTTTTAATTCATATGTTCACATTAATAGCTATTTCGTTGCATTTTTTAGATAATACATTGAATTATCTGTTATAAATTAATTATGTTGTCTCATATATGAAAGATTCCATCGTGCAAGAAAAATCCACTGTGCTTGAAGGGTGCAACCATGCAAACCGTCATACTTGTGAAAACAATAGAAAAGTTTGTCACTATGTTTTGATTTCGCATTATGAAATTACTTCAAATCGCTCTTTCAAGGGCTTGGTAGGAGAATCCCCCTAGCGGACTGAAGGAAGGGAAAAAATAACAAAGATCAAATACAGCCATGGAAAATCAATTGGCCACCATAGCTTATAATCAGGTATGATTATGTGGGAGAAACCTATACATATGAGGTGTGTAGTCAATATATAAACCAGAATAATACTCAACACCATATCATTATCAGGACATTAACATTGAAAATCAAATACTCTTTCTTTTATTTGTTCTACATATCTATGATTCCATAAATCTGCAGATACAAACACTCTTTGAATCCACCGCATTGGATTTTTATAACGATCAAATGATCCAGAAAATTTATCTCTAGAGTGTAGAGCCATTCTGTTATCAATGTATAATAATCTTCCTGGTTGTACATCAATTCCAAAAAATACAGCCTTAATAGCTTCATAAAAATGATCTAAAGCTTCCTTGGCTTTTTTTGACTGTGGTTCTAACATGCCTGGATAAAAAACAGCGCTGATATCTGGGAATTCACCGTCCCCTTGAACGAGGGGTACTTTACTTGTAGAGGTTACCCCATTTTTTCTCCATCTATAGGGAACATTAATTATATATAAATTATCCCTTAAGCTCCTCAAATCCTCCTCATTTAAAAGTTTTAGAGCGAGACGTGCATCAGATATTCTCGTTAACGGGCCATCAACATCATTGCGAACACCAGATAAAAAGATCCCTTTAGGAGATAAATTTAAACCTCTTATAAATTTTAGTGCAGCATTTTCTATATGAAAATCTAACTCAACTTCAGATCCTAATCCTGTATAATCTTTTTTATTATCCTCTAAAGGAACTAGGTTGTTTACTATATGTTCGCCTTCAAATTTAATTGAATAAGGCTCTCCGATTAATAAAGAAAACATCATAATTAAATTTTCGCTAATATAGCCACTTTTACAAGACGCATCTAAATTATAAGGATTAGGTGACGTATTAATTTGTCTATCAATTGGAAGGTTTTCAAAGATTAAATATGCTCTAGGGGTAATAGACATCTTTTGATTCATAAGAATTGTCAATATTCTATGGGGTAGCAGCGAAAATGCTATTTTTTTAGCTTAACCGAATATTCAATACCACTGTATGGATCATAAATAACATGGTCCAAAGCCTCCCAAAGTTTGTCTCTTTCGAGATTGCTCAACTCAAAAGTATTTTCATTTATCATTATAATTTCCTCCCCAATTATCTTTCCCTACTTTCTTATTAAGAAAAGTGAAAAAATAATAATTAAAATTAAAATCAGCCATGTTAGTACATAAGTGTCTGTAAAATCTTGGATTAATCCAAATAATGGTGGAGCAGTAATAATTGCGATTTGATTTATAGACATTGCTAACCCCAGAGAAAAGCCAACGCTTTCTTTTGGTGAAGAGTCTACAATATAGGCGACCCAAGGGCCATACCATCCCAATCCAAAAAAAACTAACCAAGCAGATAAAATAGTTAAATAAATTATGAATCCACTCATGCCTAAAATTAATATTAAAAATCCAAAAACGACTGCAATCATGCAAAACAAGACAGGAAAAAATCGTCCTTTTCTACAATGATCACTCCACGCTGCTAAAATAATTCTTCCTAAGGCACCAGAAGCCTGTGAAACAAAAAACAAATAAGCACTTTTATTTAAGGACAGCTGATAGATTCTATAAAAATAAATCGTTATAAAAATGGTTAAAACATATTGAACGATCACAAGTGAAACGCCTGAAAAAATAATATTCTTCATATGTGGTGCAGTTAACATCGCAAGACGAGACTTTACATTTGCATAGAACGAAACTTTTGCCTTGCTTTTTGGAACGATAGCGACAACTTTTGCTGGTGCGTGATAAAAAATAATAAAGATACATCCCCCTAAAAAAGAAACGATGGCACCGACCAAAAACGCACCTTGTATGCCATAGACAAGCGCACTCGCAGGAAGAACCATCCCAGCTAATGCCCCACCTAATGGTAGCCCCGCTTGCCTTATTCCCATTGCAAATCCGCGTTGCGATTGTGGAAACCATGCAGAAACAGATTTAGCACCACCAGGTTGAGCAGAGCTATAAAATCCCCCTACAATGAGCAAACAAACCAAAAGGGAAATATAGTTTTCTGCAATTGCTCCCAATAAAAGAGCGATAGAAACGCCGAGTGCGCCAACTCCAACAATATAGCGCTCGTTAAACTTGTCGAGTAATTCACCAGCTACAAGTAATCCAATAATAGGTAGGAACTGCGCTGCTGAAGACAGCAAACCTATTTGAGAGTCACTAAGCGAGAAATCCTTCTTAAAAAAATTCAGCTAAAGGACCAATCCCTTGAACAAAGAAGCAAGCTGATGCTTGAGCGATAGTGGCAACAAGCAATATAATCCATCTATAATAATTCTTTTCTATAAATTTATTATTGCTCACTCCGCCCCCCTCCAATTAAATTGTATTCCAATAAAGTAGCCTTTTTTAATAATGCTTGCAACAATAAATTAGGTATTTTATGCTGATTACATAAAAATCTGTCAATACGATTGGTCTTAATGTGAAAGCTAAGGAATATGCTTCATTTAAGGAAATAAGTTATTATGTGTCGTGCAAATTTGATACGCTAGCGACATAAGATAAATTTTACAAACATTGGCTCAGCCGGCATTAAGTGCTCTTCATAAAAGAAGCTATATTTTGGCAAGCTTTTTCAAAATAATTCTCAAAGCTTTCTTCAGTCACATAGCCCAGATGCGGTGTGCAAAGAACTCTATCTGATTGCAATAATTTGCTCTCATATACTGGTTCGCTGTCATAAACATCCAGTGCAAAGTAAGTTGAATTTTCCAAACTTAGTATTTTTTCTATCGCCCCTTTTTCAACCAAAGCTGAACGCGCTGTGTTGACAAAAATAGCATGAGGTTTCATGCTCAATAGATCATCTAATTTTATGATTTCTCTAGTTTTATCACTTAAACGTAAATGGATGGATATAATGTCAGGACGTGTAAAAAATTCTTCTTTTGAATGCGTAAAATGATAACCTAAATTTTTTGCTTCTTGCGTTGAACGCTCGCTCCCATAAACCAAAATGGACATGCCAAAAGCTTGAGCATATTGAGCAACCATTTTACCAATACGCCCAAACCCGAATATTCCAAGAGTAGCCCCTTTCATTTGGTTGCCAAATGTTGTTTGCCATCGTCCTTTTTTCATATCAGATACAGATTTACAGAGTTTTCTACGCGCAGACATAATTAAGAGCCACGCAAATTCAGCAGCAGAAGTTGGATCTCCACCACCGTCTAATATTTCAATTTCTAAGTCTCTACAAGCTTCTATATCAATATGTGAACCTATAGGGACTGTTTGGCAGATTAATTTTAAATTTGGCAGTTTCAGGAGAAGATTTCTATCAACTATAGTCCGCTCTCTGATTAAGATAAGAATATCGATCTCTTTGAGCTTATCTTCTAAATCACATTCTTTAGCTAAATTATTTATAACCAGCACTTCATGTGATGTCATTAATTTTGTAATAGACTGTAATGTTAGAGTGGCTTTTTGATAGTCATCTGGAATTAATATTTTCAATTTAAACCTTCCGTTTCATTCATCAATATTTGAGCTCATTATTTCATTTCTAAAACAACCAAAAAGCAATCTCATCGCTGATATTTTGACATAACGCCAAGCCTATTAACAAATTATACCCCTTGATTTATTGTTATTTCTAGCAAAAGAAACAGCAATAAAATGTGAATAGAGAAAAAACTCAAAACAAATAGCTGATGTCATCAGGAGAACAGGTGTTTGATTGTTTTCTCTAAAGGTTAGAACAATCTAGATTGAAAAAATCTGCTCGTTATTATTTTGCTTTGGAAGTTTTTGTGAGCCATTGCTTACGGTAACGACAAAATCATATAAATATTAGGCGTTTTTTTGATGGTGAGCTGTGCCATCAATATAAGTCTTTCAGGTTAAAATGCCTAACAGTGCAAATAGATTTTACCAGATACATGATTATAGGCAGATATCTTTTTCTAAACGTATTAATGAAGTTCTGTTTCACAAGAGAAGTTATTGTAAGAATTGTTTTTTAAGCTCTTTAAAAAATTGGTTGTTTAAATTTTGTTGTTTAGAAAATTACTATTGCTTTTAGAAGCGAAGATAAAGTTCTTTATGTATTTTTTCTCAAAGAGGATTGGCGTTGGTAGAAAATAGTGGATAACAAAGTTACATGAGGCATTGTATCATTGTTTTTACAAAAACTTTAATAAACAGCAGCAAGGTATTACAATAAAATCTCATAGAAGAGTAAATTAAAGAGAACAATGAACGTGTGACAGTTTTACGATTCTTATTGTTATTGTTCTCACAAGAGGAAGGATCAAACTTATTTTTTTAATATTGATACAAGAGTAATTTTTATTACAAGTGGAGGCGGACAAAATGCACTCCGCAACTGTATTTCGGTGCAAAATTATTCAATATTACCATAAAAGGCGCTCAAGAACACTACGACTAGCAAAAACAATCATCGGAAAATGGCTTTTTACACGAGAAATCTTCCAATAGCTCTGAAACACACACAACAACAATTCTCTCTATCCTTGAGGCAACAGGCAATGTTGATATGGATGTACAATGAGATGCTACGATTATTGCTTCTCATCTGATTTCCGATCAAGATATCAATGTAATGGGAGAAAGTATGACGATTGTTGGCATGACAGACCATCATAGCAGCCATTCACAGACGCGTGAAACAGGTTTTGATGGGAATAGATTTGACTTTGTAAGCAGAATTATTAGCGGTAATGGCTATACCTACGAGACGATACCTGCTGGCAGTAACGTTTGGATAGAATGGTAGAGAGTGGCTACAAATCCCATAAATCCCCATACTTGCCTTGGAGATGCGAGCCAAGCATGTCGGTATGTTCATGGCTCATTCAATCGAGTACAAGTCCCTTTAAGGAGGAAAAAATGAAACAAAGCTTAAAATTATTGAGTTGCATAGCTTTATTAGTTATAATGGGATGCCAGTTTAATAAACCTCCTGAAGAATACTTCACGGTGTGGGAGAAATCAGGAGCAGATCGGTTTGAGGTAAAAAAGCACTTTTAGAATGTGGAATGCCAGCTCCTTATGATGTGTTTCCGGAAAACAGAAATTTAAGCAACAATGCATGGGCAACCATAGAAGCTTGTATGATTCAAGCTGGTTTCCATGATAAATATGATAGGGGGGGCTGGTGTGGAAATCATAAAGCCGAAAACTTGCCGATTTGTCGTCCAGGCGCTGTCATCCCGAGGCGCAGTGTCAAGAAGCGCTTAAACAGCCCTTTTTGTAAAAAGCATCCAGAACAATATGAATGCTATCCTTAAATCTTGCAGCTAGTGATAAGCAACAATCCGCTATCCTTGCCTTCGCTTGGAATGGTGGGATTGTTCCCTCTCTTTCATTATTTAACGGATGAAGAAAAGCAGCATTTGCAAGAAGGTTCTGATGGCAAGGTGCATGTATCCTTTAATGGCATCTTTACTCCACCAGAGGAAGCCGCTGTTTATACAGAGCAACATGCGAAGGATAAAAATAATCCGCTTTATTTTGTTGTGTTCCCAGAAGCTGATTCTGCTATCTCAGAACTTTTGGTCGCGGGTTATCAGAAGTTTATGGAAAATAACTTTTGGGGTTTGACCAATTCCACACAAGAAGCAAAAGATTTGGTGTATAGCCATGGTATTACAGGGTTGGAACTTTATGGACATAGCCGCGGGACAATGACATTGGGGAATATGCTGAATTCTTTCAAACAAGAAGGTGTTCGCGGGATAGCCGATAACACGAATATCAATTTCTATGGACCAGCCTCTAATGTTTTAGTTGCATACGGTCTGTTAGGTTATGTGAGTGATGGCAAACAAACCATTATTGGTTTTGATGGGAATAGATTTGACTTTGTAAGCAGAATTATTGGCGGTAATGGCTATACCTACGGGACACTCCCTGCTGGTAGTAACGTTTGGAAAGAATGGTGGAGAGTGATCATGAATCCCATAAGCTTCCATACTTGTCTTGGAGATGTGGGTTATAAATGCCAAAAGTTTTATGACACATCTCATTTAGAACAAAAGCCTTGAATTAAATCATGGAGTAAAAATGAAACAAACTCTAAAATTATTAAGCGCGATAACTCTATTGAGTATAGCTGGGTGCCAGTTTAATAAAACTCCTCCAGGAGAGATAGCTACGCGGGAGAAACCTGGAGCAGATTTTACTGAGGTAGCAAAAGCATTATTAGAATGTGGTATGCCAACGCCTTATGATGTTGATCCAGAAAGCAGAAAGCTCAGCTACAATGCAATAGCAACCATAGAAGCTTGTATGCTCCAATCAGGTTTCCGTGATAAAGTGGGGGGACTTGGTGCGAGAATCATAGAGCCGAAAACTTGCCCATTTGTCGTCCGGGTGCTGTCATCCCGAGGCACAGTGTTAAGAAGCGCGTGAACAGCCCTTTTTGTAAAAAATATAAAAATGCACCTGAATGCAAACCTTAAGTCTTGCTGTTTGTGACGATCACAATCCCTACCTTCATGTTTCTCATACCCGTACGCGGGGGGCTTAATTCAGCATGTCAATGCTATTTATTTATGGGTACCACAACTGTTGGCGCAATAATATAAAATATCTATTTTGGTTGTAATCAAAATATTGATAATAATTATAAGCATATCGTTGATAGATATATGATTTTAGTAATAATTTTACCGTATTTTTGATATAATAATTATGGCATAATCTTCGGAAAGATAAAATAATATAGGTTGATAATGTTCATCATTGTTTTGGAAATAAAAAACAGCATGTAAAATAATTTATAGATTGTTTCGTAATATCAAAATTACTCAAGGATAGGAAAATGAAGCAGATTTTAAAATTATTAAGCGGGATAACCTTATTTGTTATGGCTGGATGCTACCCTGAGCAGCCTTCTCGAACAGCTGTAGATGCATGGGAAAAATCCGGTACTGATCAGCTTGAGATCAAAAAAGCTTTGTTAGAATGTGGAATACAGCATCTTGATGGTCGTCTTGATACAGAAACAAGTACGGATGAGAAATTCAATGCTGAGGAGTCTGTGAATGCATGTATGATCCAAGCAGGTTTCCAAGATAAATTGGGAAGAATGAAGTGGTGTGAGAAATATAAAAATCTTCCAATTTGTCAGCCTGATGCAGTTATTCCTCAGCGAAGTGTAGAGAGGCGTTTGAATAGTCCTCATTGTCAAGAGCATAAAGAACAACCTGAATGTCAACCTTAAGTATTGAGGCTGCTGTAATCAAAAATCCTTACATTCTTGTTTTTCCATGGGGGGGGGATTGTTTCTTCAATATCTATATGCTAACAAAAGTCATCTTGCGTGTGAGTAAATATTAGAAGACTTATCAGTCTTTCTATCGTAAATATTGACGGAGGGGGAAATGAAAAAAACATTGAAATTATTGAGTGCTATAATTTTATTAAGCTCTGCTGGGTGTATTAGCAAACCTCCCCCATCGACGTTAGAATTATGGGAAAAGTCTGGTGTCAGTAAGTCTATGGTCCAACAAGCACTGTCAAAATGTGGTTGGAAACCAATCTACGCTTCTTCTAAAAATATGGATTCGCGTGCAAGTGATTTTGCAGCAGTTTATGAGTGCATGACTAAAGCAGGTTATCGGTACAAATTACAAGATTCAAAGGGAATCTATTTTTCATCAACGCCGCGAAGTGATTCATTTTTAGTCAATTTAATGGTAGCAGGGTATCAGCAGGTTATGGACAATGATACTTTTGGTGTAACCAATTCGACAAAACAAGAGCGAGATTTGATGTTACGTTTTGAAAATGATAAAAAGCGCCAGAAAATAAAAAAAGCTTTGTACAAGTGATCATCAACAGTAGAACGTTGATTTTTAAAGCAATAATTAAATAAAAATATTAAACGGGAGAAGAGAGAAATATAGCTCTTTTGTCTCCAATGTAGTTATATTCATCAGCTACGAGATTGGCAATAGTGTTGTGGTCAGATGATGCTAGCGGAGGATAGTGGGTTGTTGTTTAGAGAAATTTATTCAATATAAAGAATGGCAAATAATAGCTTTGCTAAAATATCTGCTTTAACGATAATAAACAGATAGCTTTCATAGAGCTAATTTTGATGAAATTTTATTTTGGTGTTTTTTAAGTTCAGAATGGTGAGTGTTTTACTGTATTTTAGATTTTATCAAAAGATCTAAAATATTACATTTATTAATTCAAATCATTGATGATAGGGTATTAGGAGAAGTTTTTTATTTATTCAAATTTCTTTGTTAGATATTTAACATTTTTAATATAGAAATTGTGTACATTAGCTTATACATTAGTGTGCAATTTCTTGTTTTTTTGTTGTGGTTGAAGAGATGATGCGGTTATAGATTTCGTATATTGTATCTTTTTGTGCTGTGTTTTATTAAAACGTTTTAATCGTTTAATCTTAAAAGTTATTCTCATGTTGTTGTATTTTTATTTTTTTGTGGTGAGATAAATTGAATATTATATCTCTTCAAAATTCGCATTTTTTCACGTTTTTTTAAGATTGGTTTTTGGGCCTTTTGTAATTACAGTTTTCAGCGGTTTTTGAGATGCCTTCTTTAAAGGGATTGTCCTCCTAAATGGTATTTTTAAACTTTTTGTTCTTTCTTTACATAAAACACAAAACATATTATTGAATGCTATGATTTTATCATAAAAAAATAAAATAATTTTGTTTGTTTTGTTCTTATTGTGTTTAATTTGTGGTTTATTTTTTTTCCAGCATTTTTTGTTTTTGTTGAAAAAAGAAAGTTTTGAGAAACAATGATAGTCAAGGTATCTAACAATCACTTGTATTCGTGCTTTTTTACAGCAGCTATTTTTTCTTTTTTGTTAAATATAAATATTGAGGCACATTCTCATTCATATACATCACTGTCATGTGATGAAAACAAATTACCTTACGGATGCAGTGATGGTTCAAAGCATACAATTAGTGATAAAGTATATAAATTCACGGCGCCTGTTAAAGAAAAGAATGGGGAGGGTCGTTCTCTCATGTTACCTGCTGCTATAGTAGTGCAGGAGCCAAATACAGTTATTCAGGCAACGCGTGTAGAGGTTGAAGCTACTGCGGGTATAGAAGATATTTATGGTGTTTTTGTATCACGAGGGGGAAAAATTGTTTTGAGCGATTCAGCTTTTAAAAATGTATCAATAGGTCTTAAAGCTGATAGTGGAATGATTGAGGTTAATCGTGGAACAATTGAGGCTTCTCAGATTGCTGCTTATGCAGAGAAGCGAGGAGCATCTGTTACGTTAACGAATACAAAAATTAAAGTGGAAGGTTTGGGTATCGGTCAAGAGAGTGCTCTTTTCGTTAGTGCTGATGCGGGTATTCAGATGAAAAGTGGATTTATTGATGTGAATGATGCTGCTGCGCTTTATGTGGGGAGAGGGGGGAGTGCGACTTTAGATGGTGTTACCATTGCTTCAAAATATCAAAAAACAGAAGACAAAGAAAATACAAATGAAAAAAGTACACATACAGTTTTCAATGTAAAACATCAGGGTTCTGTTTATGTAAAAAATACGAATATTATTTCTACGGATGTTCATGTTTTAACAGTTGGACAAGATTCTAACACGCCATCCAATAACGGCAGGGAAGGAAATATTTTAATTTCGCGGGTTAATATTGAAGATTCAACAATTAAAGCAATAGGTAACAAACATGGTATGTATTTTGAGAGGGATGGGGAAAATGATGCGTATGAACAGGGGCTTGTCTTTTTGAAAAGGACGATTTTTGAGGTTCCAGATGGGACAGCTGTTCATAGTAATAACAGTCGTAGTTATATTGGAGTAACAGAAGGTACAAAAATTTTTGGTGACTTATTATTAACAGTTGAAAAGGGGGGGAGTGTAGCGATTTTGGCTAATTCTTCTTCATTGATAGGAGGGACTCGTGTTGCCGATGATTCTATTGCTGAGCTTTATTTAACAGGGGGATCAAAATGGTTTTTGACAAAAAGAAGAGAGATCGATTTGCAAGTTGCAAACCGTACAAGTTCGTCTATTTCATTTGTGAAAGTTTCTGATAGTTTTATTGCTTTTGAGACTCCAATGTTTCAGGAGTATCAGACACTTCATATTGGGAAGGGAGAAAAAGAAGTTTATAGTGCGCAAGATAGGGCAGATATTTATCTCAATACGCATCTCAGTAGTGATGGTTTGCTCGATAATAAAAAAACTGATCGGCTTTTAATACATGGTGATGTTTCTGGAAAAACAACAGTTTATGTGCAATTTGTTGCAGGAAATCAGGGTGAGATAGCAACCGGTGAAAATGCTCATAGTATTTCACTTATTCAGGTTTCTGGAAAAGCGGCAGAGGATTCTTTTCAGTTAAATCGTGCTTATATCGCATTAGAGGGTTTGCCTTACCAATATTATCTTCATGCTTATGGTCCAGCTTCTGCTCTTGGAAATGCACAAACTTCTCAAAGATTGGTTGAAGGAGATGGAGATTTTTGGGATTTTCGCCTTGAAAGTAAATATATTCAGCCTGCTTTAGAGGTGTCTGCTATTCCCCCTTCCGAGTTAAAGGTCAGAGAGGTTGTTCCACAAGTTCCAACTTATCTTTTGTTACCAAATGCTTTATTTCATGTTGGGCTCATGGATATTGGTCATCAACAAAAGCAGTTGCAAGCTACGCGGTCTATTCCTCGTAAATTATTAAAAGTTGAAGGGAACTTTGCTTTATCTGTTCACGGTTATGGTGGGAGTTATCGTTATGTCTCAGATCTTTCTATACTTAAATATGGGTACGATGGTCATGTTGATTATAACGCTATAAAAACAGATATTTTGCTCAAAACAATAGAGAGCGCATATAGTACGACATCTTTTGGGATTATGGGAACCTATGGAAAGCTTTCTTTACAACCTCGTAACGTGGAACGAAGCCAAAAGAGTACGTTTAATAAATGGTCATTTACGTCATACGGTAGTGTGGAACACAAAGCTGGTTTTTATATAGATGGTCTTTTATCTTATGGTTTGTTTAAAGGGGATGTGCGTAGCCATGTTTGGGGTAAGACGGCGACATTAAAAGCAAATCCTTTGAACGTTTCGTTTTCTGCTGGTAAAACGTTTATGACAGGATATAAAGATCTTATTTTTGATCCGCAACTTCAGCTTATTTATCAACATCTTCAATTTGATAAGTTTCGTGATATTGATGGATTTGATGTTGATATGAAAAAAATGAGTCAATGGTTTGTACGTGTTGGTGGGCGTTTAAGTAAAACATTTACAGCCTCTGATAAGGATCGTATCACTTCTTTTTATGGCAATATTCATCTTGCTCATTGTTTTGGTAAAGAACAATTTGTTCATTTTAAAGATGTTTTTCAGTTGAGTGCTTTCGGTTCTTCCTTAGAAACAGGTTTGGGTATCAATGCGCAGTTTTCTTCTAAAGTTACACTTTACAGTGATCTTAGCTATCAGCATAGGTTAACCAAGGCTGGTTTTTCTGGAGTTCATTTTTCTGGTGGTTTGGGCTATCATTTTTAATAAATCTTTTAAAAAAATAATAAATGTTATTTTCAAAGTCTTGTTCTACTATCGGAATTAAAACCATTGTTTGTGCAGAATTTTAGTTGCTTCTTTTAATAATGATATCATGTGTTTTAATAAATATGAAAATATCGTGTTGATTTATTTTTATCTACTATAGCATTTTTCAAATGCTTTAAAAAATTTGTTCATCTGATAAACAGATTTAAAATGAGAAAATCCTACGATATCGGCGTTCTCATTCAATATGAATAACGATAAATTATCATTATAAATCAGTATTTTGCCATATGATGCTTAAGGTATCATCGAGCCATTTATGGTAATTGCGTGCTTCTTCGTTTGAGTTATGAACAGAGAAAATAAAACCAGGATATCCACCAAATGCTGGTGGAGGTGGTGAAATGTGATTGGTTTCAAAAAAAATGATAGTTCTGGCGGTTTGAGGATGCTGTGCAACCTTATCTAGACCTGAAAATCCAGAAAACCGTCCATACCCATGAAGAGGAATAATATAATTTGCCGCCACTTTTTCAGTTGGGAGTATATCGGGAAGGTCTGGGGTTTGTTCAGCTAAAGCGGCATTCATACATAGTTTTGCAAATGAAATTCCTGTACCTTGCTCAACAATAAAATGGGAAACACCTGATCCACCTATACGAGCGCCTATCTCAATGATATAAGGTAAATTATTAGTATCTAGGCGTAGCTCTACATGGGCAGCTCCCATATTTATACCAAGAGCTTTAACTCCAGAGCATGCAGCCTCACATAAAGCAATAATTAAAGGATCATCTATATCACAGCGTTGACGATAAATTGTTTCTTCAAACCATGGTCCCTCAGGCTGTCCCTTGTCTCCAACGGATAGAACGTGTACACCTGCTGTATCAACAAAGCATTCTACGACAAACTCTTTTCCTGACAAATACTGTTCTACGACTAAACCTACAGGTTTATTTTTATCATTAAAACGTGCCATGTCTTTATGCTGAACATTCCATACGGCTTTAATGAGATCAGGAAGTTCGGTGGAATTTTTAGCTAACATGACGCCTGCACTTGCCCATCCAGAGACGGGTTTAATAACGAGTGGACAGTCTAAGGCATGTACTTGTGATAGGTCTTCTGGATTATCTATATAAAAGAATCCTGGTGTTCTTAAGCCTGCTTTAGCAAAAGCTTGACGCATGAGATATTTATTTCTGGTTAATGCTGCTACTTCTGGTTCAATACTTGGAGTATTGATTTTTTTTGCAGCCAAAGCTGTCCATAGAATGGCTTCTTCGCGAAGGGTCATAACCCCAGCAATATTGCGTTCTTTTGCTCCTGTTGCAAAAGTGTCTAGAGCTAGCTCTGGGTTATCAAAAACAGGAAGTTGCCAAGTTGAAGTGACTGCTGCGGGGTGTTGAGTGGGAGCGCTTTCAGCGGTATCATAGATCATTACTAATTCGATATTAGCTGCTTGTGCTGCTTCAAATATAAATGGTAATTTTGCATTGCGCTGGCAAACTAACGCGAGTTTTTTCATTTTGTTTCCTTATTAAATTTGGAGTTTTGAGAATGGCGTTTATGTTGCCATGTAGATACCTTTGATGCATCTATAAATAAGAGTGTCATCCCTATAACAACTACAATCATAGCAATTATTTTGATAATGTTGAGAGAAGGGCTCGAGTCGATTATCCATTCACATGCAACCACTGCAAAAGGGGATAATACGCCGATAGTGTTGGCGTATAATACGCCTCCTTCGGCTAAAACTTTTTAGTATAATACGTAAACTGGTGCCGAGCAAACAGTTCCTAAAATCAATATTTTAAATATATCTTCTAACTTAAGATATAAGAGTGGGGCAGGATCAAAAATAAATAATGGCATAAATGATGCTGCAGAAATTGTCGTGATCCAAGCCAGTGAGGTGAGCAAAGGTAAATTTTTAAGATAACGTTTAGACAATAAGCCATAAGCAGAGTAAGAAAGGGCTGCTGTTAAAGCAAGAGCTATTCCTATTAGGCTGTATCCACCTTCTCCATTGTTTATATTGAATGCCACAGCTGCTACACTGACAATTATCACTCCACTAAGCTTCAGCCATGAGAATTTAAGGACATTTGTCAATGCACCTAATATATAAGTAATTCCTGGAATAGTAGCGAGCACCATGGTTAAATCACTGGCTTTGAGTGATTTTAATGCACCAAAGCTGCATACAAAATACAGCGAGAATCCTAATACTGATAGAATTAAAAAAGAAGGTATCATGGAAAGCAATGGTAGGGATCTGAAAACAGCTTTCTCACGAAATACTGCAATCAGCCATAAGGTGGCAGCGGTGGCAAACAACCTAAGTCCAACCGCATGCATGACGGGTATATTGCTAACCAAATTCTTAGATAATAACCAACTTATGGAAAACAATGCTAGAATGGCAAAAGTAAATAATAGTAATCGTCCTTTTATAAAACTCAATGATTTAATCCTCTAATCACTCGCTGTGCATAAGATGATGTTGAAAAATTAAATCGTGACTTTGAGGTCTGTGGTTTTCCAAGATTATTTTGGATATAATCTTTAGCTCCTGCCAAATAAGCGTCATCATCTAATGCTTCAAGTGCTTCTATATCTGCTATCATCAATATTATTACTTTTTCAAGACACTCCAAATCAAATTGAAGATAACCTTGATTTGTTTCAATCAATGCTTTGTTCCGCATCAATATTTCAAAAAGCAAGATCCCTGTACCAGCATCGAATGTCATATGCTGATCAGAATCTTTTGGATAACGGAATATGCGTTCTAATAGGACAAATTCAGTTATTTCTTTCCAAAATTTTGGGTGATTTTGTAGCATAATACGCACTGTAATTAAATCAACTTTAGTTTCTTCTAGAAGACCAGTGAACCAATTTAATTTTATATATAGATTTTTATCCAATGGCCGCGGTCCAGTATGATGTGCATAGTCATGATAATAGCCCCACAAACAGCGAGCATCGTAAATGTCTTCTTTAGATAAGTTTCGACTATGCAATTGACCGAATAGGAATTTACTATCACGGCCGAGTAAACGTTCAGCTTCCACAATTGTTTGCTTATTGTAAATATCAAAGAATTTACTGAAAAAAACAAAGCAAATGCTTGCTTAACAATTTTTTGAGCAGTTGCTACAGATTCTGGGAATAGAACAATGCAATTGCCTTCTAAAAAACCTCTTGATGCTATTCCCATTTTTATACATTGAAAAGGTGACAGATAATTATTTGTATATTTTGAGGCGTCAGCAAGATAGGCCGTTTCATGACGATATCCTGTAACTAATTCCAGCCGGAATCCTTCTGGATCAGGTCCATTTGTTGCACGCATTGGAGCCAAGAAAAACAAGGGAGCATCTGGTAATGGGGCTTTGAAAGCAGCCAAAGTGTTATCAAATTGAGGAGGGGTCGTTAAACCGCTGATCATCCACTGATGAAGATCATCAGAAATGGTCGCTAAAAGTTTTGGAGATAATCCGTCAAGAATATTAGCATGGTGGTTCAGCAGAGTGATCAATTCATTGATCATATTATTATCTGCTGAAGTTGGTTCTTTAATGCTCCCATCTCGTTCTTGGCGCATACGGAATTTGTCAACTAAGTTAACAATGGAAAGAAGCGCTTCAGATTTTTTCATGATTAGTTGACTTTAGTGAGTGGAGCAAAAAGGCCATTGGCACTTGTCCAAAATTTTCGACAATACTCAGCCTATAGCGATTTGCCGCAACCGATGTTGTGATACAAGCATCGGCTTTTTCAGCCTTACAAAGAAACGGCTGCATCAGCATTGCTGTTGGCAAATACTTTGTCATATTGATGAGCTACCAGAGATTGCGGGGCAGGATGAGTCGCTACGGTTTTAATTTCATCAATGTTATTGCGTTTAGCTAAAACCATAGAGTGAGTAGGCATGATAAAGCTGTCAAATAATTGCATATCACCTAAACGGGTAAATATGAGTGTATGCAAATCAGGGTAAGCAGCACAGCTTAAGAGATATCCATCCTTTTTCTGAGCAAATTCATTAAATGCTTCTTCAAGAGTTGCGTATAAGATAATACGGGATCTCGAGTCAGTGAACAAAACACTTCTATTGTGATTGTCAAGCCACCACTGTGCTGCTGCTGCACAGTTAGTATCTGCAGGGCCAAGTGTATAGATAAAAGTATTATTTTCAGATTGCATGATCTCTATTCTTTATAATTATATGACTAAATTTAAACTATTGTAATATGTAGAGTATATCAAGCACAATGCGTTAAGTAATTTAGTGCTTTATAAAATAATGTATATATGAAAGAAAATTTACAATTATAATTTTGTCTGTTCATTATTCTATCATGCCGTAAAACATTGTCTTTTAGGGGAGTAATTGAGCAGAAAAATTCTATGCAGGGTATTTATTGGATATGTTAGAGAATTATTGGAATGGTTAAGCGAAGGTGAATGACACGTAAACCGTACTGCTCTATCATTTTTTGGATGAGCAGCGTTTTTGAATCTGTTCATATTGATAATACTATTATAGGTGAATAATAAGCAAATTGGTAAGGCGTGAACATCTTTGCCATAAAACTCAATATATTTAACGTCTTAATTAAGATAATACTTTTAAAAATTGTTTTACTATTATGATTGTATTAAATATATAAAAGGCAATCATCATTGTCTTGTTTGTAAAAGAAACATGAAATATAACTCTTAAGTTAGATTGAGATTGGCAAGATTTTTTTCTTCTTTGGAATCGTTAAGAAGGTCAGATTAAACCTTATTGAAGCTACAGAACCTAAAGAAACAGTCGCTTTCTTGAAAAAATCAGAGGTAAACAAATATGCGTGAGATTTTGGATCATTTTGATATGCCATTGAATAAAAAGAGTTCTGTTCAAAAGATTCAAAATCTTTCATTCCAATCACACCCAAAACGGTTTTATAAGCAAGTGAAGATCGCTTGTGAGGAGGGCGGCTTTACGATTTTGTTGGATGAACGTCCTGTAAAAACGCCCGCAAGGCGTCATTTTCATGTGCCAACAGAAGTGTTTGCTGAATACGTTGCTCAGGAATTTGAGAACCAAAAGCACGTTGTTGATCCTGCAAAAATGCCGATGACGCGTTTGGTTAATACTGTTATTGATGGTATCGCTGATGATATGCAGGCGGTTTTTGAAGATTTATTGCGTTTCGTTGCATGTGATATGATCTTTTATCGTGCACAGACACCTAAAGAGTTGGTGCAAAAACAATCTGAACAATGGGATCCTTTATTAGATTGGGCAGAAAAAAAACTGGGTGCGCGGTTTTATTTGACAGAAGGGCTGATGCATGTGGAACAATCACCAGAAGCACTTCAAGCTGTGAGTCATTATTTACGTAGAGTTGAGTCTGCTTATATACTTGCGGCACTTCATATGATGACAACATTAACGGGATCTGCTCTCATTGCTCTTGCTGTTGCTGCGGGAAACATTGATGCTGATCATGCTTGGTCTATTGCCCATTTAGATGAAGATTGGATGATGGAGCAATGGGGAACGGATAAAGACACAATAGCACGCCGTGCTCATAAAAAAGTTGAATTTAATGCTGCTGCTACAATTGTTACAACTTGTTTATAGGGGAAAATCTTTTATTTACGTGCATTCTTTTCGCTCAGAGTATTTTTGTGACTTTTTGAGGATTGGTTTTTACTTTATCAAGTCCAGGAAATAGTTCATTGGTTATGGTTAAGAGCGCTTCGTCATTGCCACGGATAAAATACCATTGGTTATCGTGAAGTAGGGCAATAATTTCAGTTTGAATAGAGCATTTTTTTCCAGCATTTGTTGTGGTTACAAGCTCCACGGGTATAACAAAATAAGGGGTACCATTATCAAGGGTACCTTCACGTTTTTGTTTTTGATCAATGTTGATCGTTTCAATCTTGTAACTTTCTGCCAACCGTTCTATTTGGCTTTTCATGATTTGTAGAAATTGTGATTGATTAAGATTTTTTTTGGCGGTTAAGCGGTTGATGACTTGGGGAGGAATAGCATTTAAGATGGCATTTGCATCGGCATTTTTAAGTGCTTTACTATAAGCAGATGTTGCTTTCTCAAGAGTTGTAAGTTTTTGGTTGGTTATTGTATGTGCTTTAGTTGTTGATGTGATAAAGACAATGCATAAAAGAACGGGAACGAGAAAACAAATTCGCGGCATTAGAAACCTTTGTTAATTCATTTGAAGAGATTCAACACATTATAAAGGAAAAGCGGACGAGCAAAAAGCCTCTTGCGCTTTTGCATGAGAAGAATATCCACAAAAATGGAGGCAAAAGCCTCCATTTTTAAAATCAAAAGAATGCGTATTGATTGTTTAAACAGAATAGTACATATCAAATTCAACAGGATGGGGTGTTGTTTCGTAACGCAAGACTTCTTGCATCTTTACTTGAATGAAGGAATTAATCTGATCATCATCAAAAACGTCGCCAGCTTTAAGAAAGCCACGATCTTTGTCAAGTGCTTCAAGCGCTTCACGCAGGCTTCCTGAAACAGTAGGGATTTCTTTAAGTTCCTTTAAGGGAAGATCATAAAGATCTTTATCCATAGCATGTCCGGGATGAATTTTGTTTTTGATACCGTCAAGACCAGCCATTAAAAGGGCTGCAAATGCCAAATAGGGATTTGCTGTTGGGTCTGGAAAACGAACTTCTACGCGTTTTGAATTTGGTGAGGAGCTCATAGGAATACGGCAAGATGCAGAACGATTACGTGCTGAATAGGCAAGAAGAACAGGAGCTTCATAACCAGGAACCAAACGTTTATAGGAGTTTGTGGATGGGTTGGTAAAAGCATTTATTGCTTTTGCGTGCTTAATAACACCACCGATAAAAAACAGACAGGTTTCTGATAGTCCGGCATATTCATTTCCTGCAAAAATGGGTTTACCATCTTTCCAAATGGAAATGTGGACATGCATTCCAGAGCCGTTATCACCAAAAACTGGTTTTGGCATGAAGGTTGCTGTTTTCCCATAGCTGTTTGCTATTTGATGTACAACATATTTAAAAATTTGCATCTTGTCAGCCTCGCGAACAAGTGTATCAAAACGAATACCCAATTCATGTTGTCCTGCTGCTACTTCGTGATGGTGTTTTTCGACCTGTACGCCCATATCCTTGAGTGCTGTGAGCATTTCAGAACGCATATCTTGGCAGGAGTCAATCGGCGGAACAGGAAGGTAGCCTCCCTTTATTCGTGGGCGATGCCCTAGATTTCCTGTTTCATATTCCGTATCATCATTAGAGGGAAGTTCACTTGAATCGAGTTTAAACCCTGTGTTGTAAGGGTCCGTTTTATAGCGTACATCATCAAAGATAAAAAACTCAGCTTCTGGACCCACATTGATTGTATCTCCAATGTTTAAAGATTTCATATAAACCTCAGCCCTTTTGGCGATAGAACGAGGATCTCTACGATAAAACTCACCAGAGACAGGATCAAGTACATCACAAAATATGACCAAAGTAGATTGAGCAAAAAAAGGATCAATATGTGCTGTTGCTGGATCTGGCATTAAAATCATGTCAGATTCATTAATTGTTTTCCAACCAGCAATTGAAGAACCATCAAACATGACACCATCACTAAAAGTATCCTCGCTGATCTCTGCGATATCCATTGTAATATGATGCAATTTTCCTCGTGGATCAGTAAAACGTAAATCAACAAAACGGATTTCGTTGTCTGTAATCTGTTTGATAATATCTGATGCGGTTGTCATATTCAATTTCCTTAATATGGCGTTGAGGTGGATAAAAAAGTGAATTTTCTCGTTATTTATTAAAGGGCATCGATACCGGTTTCGTCCGTGCCTATACGAATTGCATCATCAATGGAAAAGACAAATATCTTTCCATCCCCTATATGTTTGGTTTGAGCTGCTTTACGTATTGCATCAACAGTTTGTTCCAGTTTTTCATCGGACACAACAATTTCAATCTTTACTTTAGGTAGAAAGTCAACAACATATTTCGTACCACGATAAAGTTCTGTATGTTCCCTTTGACGACCAAAACCTTTCGCTTCTGTTACTGTAATACCATGTAACCCAATTTTTTGAAGCGCTTCTTTCACTTCATCAAGTTTGAAAGGTTTTATAATGGCTTCAATTTTTTTCATGCTGAAATTATCTCCAACGTTATTTTGTCTTTTTAGACTGCATCACATTATATTGACAACTGTAAGATGTCCAACAGATACTTTGTGCACAAAAAGTCGAAAATAATGACACTCTATGCTTTGTTAGGAGAGTTTCTTTTGTAGAATACAGCCAAATACTGTTTTTTGGGAAAAAAACTTACAATTCTTATACAGAATTCAAATAATATAATAAAAGAGTTTTGTTTCTTTTTTATTAGATAATATCTTGACTTATAAGGATAATTAGACGCTCTCCACATTGAATGAGAAACTCTAATAGCGTAAGATTTTCTCATTTTAGATCTTTTTATCGTCAATCAATCAAAACGATACTTTTATATATCATAAATAGTTATGAGTGTGTGGATAACAACATTTGAAAAAAGAAATAAAATGCTTTTTATGAAAGCTTTCGATAATTAAAGGCTTTACAATATTAGGGAGTAGGGAAGAAAAATATTGGAAAAAAGTGTGATGATGCCGATTCATAAATGTAAAGATGGTGGTGTACAATAATGAGTTTATCATTATAGCATTCATAGGAGCCGTTGTGAAATGGGCTTGAGAGCATTGAGAAATGTTTCTTTAAAACAGATGTGGGAATTGGCAACGCAAATATATTCCGTTTGGGGCGTTTTGTTCCTTCGTGAGGAATGTGATCTTCATTAAGGAACGCGATAAATAAAAGTGTGAAGCAATGGCAATCTTCATTATAAGATATTGCTGTGGATGCCTTGGAAAATCATAAAGATAAATTAAAAGGAAATGGAAATATAGAAATTTATTTATACCCTTAAAACTTCATATTCTTCCCAGTTTAGGTTGTCTGGTCGTTTCAGGTATAAACAAAACAGAGAATAAATACGCAATTATGTGCGCGTTCCTATTTGGCAATACGACAACTGAAACAGCTTATAAAGCGCTAAATTGTTTTTAGTCTTTGCTTCAAACGTGTTGCACCACTGAAATTAGGTGTTGGTTTACAGGTAATAATAAAAGTACAGGCTTTGTTAGTATGCTGTATTTTACAATAGAAAGCGTTTCTAAGAATTGGAATTATAGAGAGATGGGCGCAGTAAAACATGTTTTAGAAATTTTCCCGTATAGGAGGCGGGAACCTTAATGATGTCTTCAGGGCGTCCAATTGCAACAATTTCACCACCGCGATCTCCACCTTCTGGTCCTAAATCAATAATCCAGTCGGCTGTCTTTATAACATCAAGGTTATGTTCAATGACTATAACTGTGTTGCCTTGCTCGACTAGTTCGTGAAGCACTTCAAGAAGTTTGGAAATATCATGAAAATGTAAACCTGTTGTCGGTTCATCCAAAATATAGAGTGTACGTCCCGTTGTTTTACGAGAAAGTTCTTTCGCAAGTTTTACACGTTGTGCTTCCCCACCAGAAAGTGTGGTTGCTTGCTGTCCTACTTTTATGTAACCCAATCCTACTTTAATGAGAGTTTCCATTTTATTATGAATAGCGGGAATAGCTTGGAAAAATTCCTCTGCCTTTTCAATTGTCATATCCAAAATATCGGCTATAGACTGTCCTTTGAATTTTATTTCTAGTGTTTCTCGGTTATAGCGTTTTCCTTTACAGACATCGCAAGTAACATAGACATCAGGTAAAAAGTGCATTTCAATTTTGATGACTCCATCACCTTGACATGCTTCGCAACGTCCTCCTTTAACATTAAATGAAAAACGCCCAGCTTTGTAACCGCGGGCTTTTGATTCTGGAAGATCGGCAAACCACTCACGAATCGGTGTAAAAGCGCCTGTATAGGTTGCGGGATTAGAGCGTGGGGTGCGTCCAATAGGGGACTGGTTGATATCGATGACTTTATCAAGAAATTCTAATCCTTCAATTTTGTCATAGCTGGCAGGAGTATGATGAGAGCCCATGATATGATGTGATGCTGCTTTGAAAAGCGTTTCAATAAGAAATGTTGATTTTCCTCCTCCAGAAACACCAGTTATGCATGTGAAGGTTCCAAGAGGAATATTCGCATTGATATTTTTGAGGTTATTGCCTTTGGCGCCGATGATTTTAAGTATTTTCGTTTTTGATATTTTGCGTCGCTCTGTCGGCATTTTAACAGCCATTTTTCCTGAAAGGTATTGGCCTGTGAGAGAGGCTGAATTTTCTATAATTTCCTGCGGTGTCCCTTGCGCTATGATTTCTCCACCATGAACGCCCGCGGCAGGCCCCATATCGACAACATGATCCGCTGTGAGAATAGCATCTTCATCATGTTCAACAACAATAACTGTATTGCCAAGATTGCGCAAATGGCGCAGCATTTCCAACAGGCGTTCGTTATCGCGTTGGTGTAAACCGATAGATGGTTCATCTAAAATATAAAGAACGCCTGTAAGACCAGAACCAATTTGGGATGCCAACCGAATGCGTTGGCTTTCTCCACCTGAAAGCGTTCCTGAATTTCGAGACAAGGTAAGATATTCCAATCCTACATGATTTAAAAAAGCCAAACGTTCACGAATTTCTTTTAAAATACGTACGGCGATATTACGTTGTTTTTCTGTGAGATATTGATGAACATTGGCAAACCAATCATCTGCTTTTAGAATAGAAAGATCTGATATTTGCCCAATATGCATTCCGTTGATTTTTACAGCAAGTGCCTCTGGTTTTAAACGATAACCGTGACAAGCTGGGCAGGGCGAAGAAGACATATAACGTTCGATTTCTTCTCGAGACCAAGCAGAATCAGTTTCTTTCCAGCGTCTCTCCATATTAGGGATGATTCCTTCAAAAGGTTGGGTCGTTTTATGCGAACCAGAATTATTTTTATAGATAAAAGAAATTTCATCTCTTTTTGTACCGTAGAGAATAGCCTGTTGTGCTTCATTAGAGAGTTCACACCATTGATCTGTGAGTTTGAAACCGTAAGCTTTTCCTAATGCTTCTAGGGTTTGGCTATAATAAAGTGAATCCGATTTAGCCCAAGGAGCAATGGCGCCATTTTTGAGGGTAAGATTTTTATTGGGCACAATTTTCAGTGGATCCATTGCTTTTTTGATGCCCAGTCCATCGCAGAGAGGACAGGCGCCAAAAGGATTATTAAACGAAAAAAGGCGTGGTTCAATTTCAGGAATAGAAAAACCCGATACAGGGCAGGAAAACTTTTCTGAAAAAATGAGCCGTTTGTGTGTATTATTTTTCGACTTATGAGCAGATTCCTTTGTCGTTTCTTTTTGTGCTAAGGGTTGGTCTGCCATTTCAGCAATGGCAAGCCCATTTGCTAGCTGTAAACAGGTTTCTATACTATCAGCCAAGCGAGAGGTGATATCCTTCTGTACAACAATGCGGTCTACCACGACATCGATGTCGTGTTTATATTTTTTATCAAGAGGTGGAATATCAGCGATTTCATAGAATTTTCCATCAACTTTAGCGCGTTGAAATCCTCTTTTTAAAAGTTCTGTTAGCTCTTTTTTATATTCTCCCTTTCGTCCTCGCACCAAAGGGGCCATAATAAAAATTCGCGTTCCTTCTGGTAAGGACATAATTTGATCCACCATTTGGCTTACTGTCTGGCTTTCAATAGGAAGTCCTGTCACAGGAGAATGAGGAATACCAATACGTGCAAAGAGAAGACGCATGTAATCGTGGATTTCAGTAACGGTACCTACCGTTGAACGAGGATTGCGACTGGTTGTTTTTTGTTCAATGGAGATAGCTGGAGAGAGACCGTCTATACGGTCGACATCAGGTTTTTGCATGACTTCCAAAAATTGGCGTGCATAGGCTGAAAGGCTTTCGACATAGCGACGCTGTCCTTCAGCGTAAATTGTATCAAACGCTAAGGATGATTTCCCTGATCCAGAAAGTCCTGTTATAACAATGAGTTTATCACGAGGAAGATCGAGATCAATATTTTTAAGGTTATGCTCACGTGCACCGCGAATGGAGATATATTTTTGATGAGTCATACTTTATCCTTGGCATATGTGGCAAAAATTGAGCACCTAAAATGGAATAAAACTGTTTTTTTAGAATTACAATGTGTTTAACTGCTTTAATGCTAAAGGAAGGTATAAGTTTTGTGAAAAGAAAAATACAAATGAGCAGCTTTTTATTCTCTTGTGGTGGAATAAACTATGCGTCTTTATCATCTTTTGTTATAATTACACGGATACAATATTGGGAAAGGATAGCAATATCCATATTGAAGGTCAATTGCAGACATGTAAATTGAAGGTCGAGATGGTTATAACTGTTATAAAACAGAGTATTTTACGAATTAAAATTTTGGAGTTTATGCGATGGCTGGTAGCCTTAATAAAGTTATTCTGATTGGTAATCTTGGTGCGGATCCTGAAATCCGCCGTTTGAATTCTGGTGACCAAGTGGCAAATTTACGTATTGCTACTTCAGAAAGTTGGCGTGATAGGAATACAAATGAGCGAAAAGAACGCACTGAGTGGCATAATATTGTTATTTTTAATGAAAACCTTGTCAAAGTTGCAGAGCAATATTTAAAAAAAGGCAGCAAAATTTACATTGAGGGGCAGTTACAGACAAGAAAATGGCAAGATCAAAATGGAAATGACCGTTATACAACAGAGGTTGTTTTGCAAAAGTACCGTGGCGAATTACAAATGCTTGATGGGCGGGGAGCCGCGGGCGGGGAGCAAGGAGCAAGTCAAGGGGGGAGTTATAGTGGTGGCTTTGCCGATAGTAACTCAAATCAGAGAAATACGTTTGGTCAAAATAATAATCAATTGGGAGAAAATTTTTCACACAAATTAGATGATGACGTACCTTTTTAAGAGTCTTTATTTGTCGTATTACGATTACTTTATGATTTGTTTGTTTCAGATTTTTGAAGTTTAGCGAAGTGAAAATTGTTGATTATTATTGGTAATTTTAACATAAATTAATAACATATTGAAAAATATTGTTAAATGACTTTTTGTCATGGGGGAGAAATTAGCATTTTGGTGTATTTTTCGATATAAATAAAGTGAAATGATTCTTTTTTGAAAGTTTTAAAATTGTGACCGATCTTACTCCACACCCAGAACGTGATGTGCTAACAGGTATTGAACCAATCAGTATTATTGATGAAATGCAACGCTCCTATCTCGATTATGCGATGAGCGTGATTGTTTCACGTGCACTCCCTGATGTTCGTGATGGTCTTAAGCCTGTTCATCGACGTATCCTTTATGCTATGAATGAGATGGGGCTTTCTTTTAATAAGTCATATCGTAAATCTGCTGGTGTTGTTGGTGAGGTTATGGGGAAATTCCATCCCCATGGTGATGCTTCAATTTATGATGCTTTAGTGCGTATGGCGCAGGACTTTTCTTTAAGAAATCCATTGATTGATGGTCAGGGAAATTTTGGTTCCGTTGATGGTGATCCACCCGCGGCTATGCGCTATACTGAGTGTCGTTTAGAAAAAGTTTCAGAAGAACTTTTAGCTGATATTGATAAAGATACTGTTGATTTTCAGGATAATTACGATGGGCGTGAGCGTGAACCGGTTGTCTTGCCAGCGCGTTTTCCCAATCTTTTGGTTAATGGGTCAGGGGGGATTGCTGTGGGAATGGCAACCAATATTCCTCCCCATAATCTTGGTGAAGTCGTTGATGGTTGTATCGCTTTGATTGATAATCCCGATATCACACTCGATAAAATAATTGAAATTATTCCTGGTCCGGATTTTCCTACAGGGGGTATTATCCTTGGCCACTCTGGTGTTCGTGCAGCTTATGAAACAGGGCGTGGCTCAATCATTATGCGTGCTAAAGTTGAGATCGAAGAAATTCGCAGTGGTCGACAAGCAATTATTGTGAGTGAGATCCCTTATCAAGTTAATAAGGCAACAATGATTGAGAAAATGGCTGAATTGGTGCGCGATAAACGCATTGAGGGAATCTCTGATTTGCGTGACGAATCTGATCGTGATGGATATCGCGTTGTTATTGAGCTGAAGAAAGATGTTGTTGCGGAAGTTGTTTTAAACCAATTATATCGGTATACGCCGCTACAAACTTCCTTTGGTTGTAATATGGTTGCTTTGAATGGGGGAAAACCCGAACAGATGACGTTGCTTGATATGCTTCGTGCATTTGTTTCTTTTCGGGAAGAAGTTGTCAGTCGGCGAACAAAATATCTTTTGCGTAAAGCGCGTGAGCGAGCACATGTTTTGGTTGGTCTTGCCCTTGCTGTTGCCAATATTGATGAAATTATAGCGCTTATTCGCAAAGCTCCTGATCCGCAGACAGCACGTGCACAGTTAATGGAGCGACGCTGGCCAGCAATGGATGTCGCGCCTTTGATTAAACTTATTGATGATCCTCGTCATATTATTCATGAGGATGGTACTTATAATCTCTCTGAAGAACAGGCGCGTGCTATTTTAGAATTGCGTTTGCAACGATTGACAGCCCTTGGGCGTGATGAAATCGCTGATGAATTGAATAAAATTGGTGTGGATATTGCTGACTATCTTGAGATCTTGGCATCACGTGTACGCATTATGTGTATTGTTAAGGATGAGTTGAGTGCTCTTCGTGAGGAATTTGCAACGCCGCGACGTACCGTATTTGGTTTTGGTAGCGCTGAGATGGAGAGTGAAGATCTGATCGCATCAGAGGATATGGTGGTAACGGTAAGCCATAGTGGCTATATTAAGCGTGTGCCTCTTAATACCTATCGTGCACAGCGACGTGGTGGTAAGGGGCGTTCTGGTATGTCCACGAAGGATGAGGATTTTGTAACGCGGTTGTTTGTTGCCAATACGCATACTCCGGTTCTTTTCTTTTCATCACGTGGGATTGTTTATAAGGAAAAAGTTTGGCGACTGCCGCTGGGGACACCCCAATCGCGTGGGCGGGCTTTGATCAATATGCTTCCCTTACAACAAGGTGAGCGTATTACAACGATTATGCCTTTGCCTGAAGATGAAGCGAGCTGGAGTGCATTAGATATTATGTTCGCGACAACACGTGGAACTGTGCGTCGTAATAAATTATCAGATTTCGTTCAGGTTAATCGTAATGGTAAAATTGCGATGAAACTTGATGAAGAAGATGAAATTCTTTCTGTTGAAACCTGTACAGAACATGATGATGTTGTTCTAACAACAGCCAATGGACAATGTATCCGTTTTCCAGTTGTTGATGTTCGGGTCTTTGCTGGGCGTAATTCTGTGGGAGTTCGTGGTATCAATTTAGCTAAAGGCGATAAAGTCATTTCGATGACAATTTTAGAGCATGTCGAGGCGACGTCCATTGAGCGTTCTGCTTATATTAAACGTGTAATGAATGAACGGCGTGCTTCTGGTACAGATGCTGATATTGAAGATATTATAACTCTTGATGAGGAAGATGGGGGTGCTGAAACAGAGTTAACAGATGAACGTTATGCAGAACTTCATGCACGTGAACAAATGCTTTTGACGGTGAGTGAGTTTGGTTATGGTAAACGCTCTTCTTCCTATGAGTTCCGGATTTCGGGACGTGGCGGAAAAGGGATTCGCGCAACAGATCCATCTAAAACAGCTGAAATTGGTAAATTAGTAGCGGCTTTTCCGGTGAAGGCGCAAGATCAAATTATGTTGGTATCAGATGGGGGGCAGCTTATTCGTGTCCCTATTGAGGGAATTCGTACTGCTGGGCGCTCAACTAAGGGCGTTACGATTTTTAATACAGCTGAAGGTGAAAGAGTCGTATCGGTTGAACGTATTTCTGAACCTGAAGATGATACGAGTTCATTAGATGATGAAAGTGTGAAGCATTCTGATACGATTGATATGAGCGAAGAAAAATAATTTTGAAGAGGAAGGAGTAAAATCATGAAAATTGCTCTTTACGCAGGTTCATTTGATCCTCTTACAAATGGTCATCTTGATGTTTTGAAAGGGTGTTTTGTGTTAGCTGATAAGGTGGTCGTCGCTATAGGGATACAGGCTGACAAAAAAACACTCTTTAGCTTCGAAGAGCGTGTTGATTTCATTACGCAGGTCGGGAAGGACTTATTTGGTGCAGATTCTAATCGATTGCAGGTTCTTTCATTTAGTAACCTTCTCATTGAAAAGGCGCGTGAAGTTGGTGCTTCATTTCTCGTTCGTGGATTGCGTGATGGTACTGATCTTGATTATGAAATGCAAATGGCAGGGATGAATGGCATTCTAGCTCCTGAATTGCAAACTGTTTTTTTGCCGGCAAGTGTTTCTGGGCGTGCGATAACTTCTACATTGGTACGCCAAATTGCCTCTATGGGAGGTGATGTGACACCATTTGTACCGCCCAATGTTGCACAAGCTTTAAGCTCGAAATACCAATCTTTTAAGGGAGAATAAGTGTGTTTCGTAGAATTTTTGCTGTTTTGATATGTTTTTTTTCATTGTCTGCTGTCGCTGGTAATCCTAGCCCAGCAAGTGATGCAAGCCTTCTTGTTTTATCTCTCAAAGATGGTGATGTTATTATTCGTCTGCGTCCTGATTTGGCGCCAAAACATGTTGCGCAAATCAAAAGATTAACAGAGGAGGGGGCCTATAATAATGTTGTTTTTCATCGTGTAATTTCTAATTTCATGGCGCAAACTGGTGATGTAGAATTTGGAAAAAAAGGCAGTAGAGATTTTGATCTGAAACGCGTTGGTATGGGTGGCTCAAATTATCCTAATATACCGGCAGAGTTTTCAAAACAGTCATTTAAGCGTGGTACAGTTGGGATGGCACGATCACAAGATCCGGATTCCGCGAATTCTCAATTCTTCATTTGTTTTGATGATGCTGCTTTTTTAAACGGTCAGTATACGGTTGTTGGAGAGGTTATAAAGGGGATGGATGTTGTTGATAAAATAAAAAAAGGTACGACAAGTAATAATGGATCTGTAAAAAATCCTGATGTTATTAATGCTGCTACTTTACAAGTTGAGAAATGAATCAAGGGAGCTTTCCATATGGCTGAGAATAAAAATCCAGAGAATACTTTAATTCTTGAAACAACAAAGGGCAGAGTTGTTATTGAGCTTTTTGCTGATTTAGCACCTTGTCATGTTGCACGTATTAAAGAACTGGTACGGGAAGGTGCTTATGATAATGTTATTTTCCATCGCGTTATTGATGGTTTTATGGCGCAAACAGGGGATGTGCAATTTGGAAAGAAGGATAGTGAAAAATTCAATTTATCACGTGCTGGTATGGGGGGGGCAGAAAAACCAAATTTAACAGCAGAGTTTTCAAATCTTTCTCATAAGCGTGGTACAGTTTCTATGGCACGGAGTCAGAATCCAAATTCTGCTAACTCTCAGTTTTTTATTTGTTTTGCAGATGCTCCGTGGCTTGATCGTCAATATTCCATATGGGGGCAGGTTGTTGAAGGTATGGAAAATGTTGATAAAATTAAACGTGGTGAACCTGTTGCAGATCCAGATTCAATTACCAAAGCCATTATTGCTGCAGATGTAGAATAGTATAAACTATACTGATTTCAATTGTAAGTTTCTAAGAAAAAATACTCTTTTCTGATCAATAAAGGCACACGAAACTCTTTTGTAGTATCAGGCTTACCTTTTATAATTTCGAGCTAAGCATTGTCCATATATTTTCTTCAATCGGATCTTCCTGAAGAATATAATGCAAAGGATTTGTACAAACACCTGTCAGAATAAGAAAACGCAAAGTCTGTTGTATTATGGTTGTTGTTTGGCAAAGTGTTTTATAAAAAATTCGGCATTTTTCTTCAATCCATTGTCGGTCTTAATGGTTTTATGATGTTACTTTCTTAAGAGAGCGTGTGCTTTTGTTTCTGCTCGTAAATCAACATCCAATCCTAATGCAGAAGCATATTTGAAACACATATTAAGACGGATAAGAGCTTTACTAGCTCATCCAGTTTTCCTAGTAAGGTGGAAAACCAGCATTTATATATTATCGTAATCTTTAAAATAAGAATTAATCTTAGAAGAATATAATAAAGGCGCAGAAGTGAAACAAATGGCTAGTCTTGCCATCTCCTTTTTAATGCAGCTTTACTTTTTTAAAAGTATCTAATGCAATATCTTTTAAATAATGAAGATTATGCATGGACTTACGCTTTTATTTTTCTCGTTTTTTAATAGAGGAACGCTCCAAATGGAATATACTTAATGTTGCACATTTACGTGTTTTTTAAGAAGCATTTCTCAGTACATATCAACATTCACTTCCATAATGACGTTCGTGGCGTGTATAGTTTTAAAGCTATAAATCTATTATGCACCACCATCTTTAAAGCTTGTGAAGGAGCAAGAGGGGGACATCATACGCTTTTTCAGCCTCTAATGTTACGATAGAGCTTTTGATATTTGAGAATCTTTACAAAAAGCATTTTTAGTTTTTTTAAGTGTTTTTACACGTTAATTCCTTTTGTGAATTATCTCAAGTGCCAAGAGCTATCTCAATATTGTAAGGGGATAAATGATTATGCTCATTTGCGCTTTTATTAAGCGTGGGGATCGCCGTGCTCAGCAGATGAAAAATTTTTATCTGTAAAAGTAAACAATATTGTAGGCTGTACAATGCGTTCAGAATTTTCTTCTATGCGTACAAAGTTATTGCTTATGGAAGTATGTTAAGATGAGATTATTGTGATAATAATTTTGTAGTTCTATTAAGGCTTTAGTGCGTTAAGCGTAGGTATTTTGAGGTATGATATTATAAGGATTTTACTATTTTTCTGGAGCTAGATTATTACTTTTATTATGGTGATTTCTTAACAAGAAATGTTCTTTTATCTCGTTTAATTTTTTATGCTGGTTACAATATTGAGCGAATCAAAAATTAATTCATAAAGCTTATGACAATGCTCGTAAGGGGATATCTTTTTTCTTTCTATAGAGATATGCAGTGATGGAATCAAAAAGACGAGAGTTATGATAAAGACATTTCATTATAGAAAAATTGCTCAAGATGGGTATGCACGTCGAGGCGAAATTATAACGGGGCGAGGATGTGTTCGTACACCTGCATTTATGCCTGTTGGAACGGCAGGAACCGTTAAGGCTATGTATATGGATCAGATACGTGATCTTGGTGCAGATATCATTTTAGGGAATACTTATCATTTAATGTTACGTCCAGGAGCTGAACGTGTTGCGCGTTTGGGAGGATTACATGAATTTTCACGCTGGAGCGGACCTATTTTAACCGATTCTGGTGGCTTTCAGGTTATGTCATTGGCGGGAATCCGTAAAATTACTGAACAAGGTGTGATTTTTCGCTCTTACATTAATGGAGCTTACTATGAAATGAGTCCAGAGCGTTCTATCGAAATTCAAGAACTTCTTGGTGCAGATATCCAGATGCAGTTGGATCAATGTATTGCGTTACCTGCAACTGAAAAAGAAATGGAAAAAGCTATGGAACTTTCATTGCGGTGGGCGCAGCGTTGTAAAACAGCTTTTGGAGATCAGCCCAATAAAGCATTGTTTGGTATTGTTCAAGGTGGTGATAATATGAAACTACGTGAACGTTCTGCTCAAGCATTAAAAGAAATGGATTTAAAAGGTTACGCTATTGGAGGGCTTGCTGTTGGTGAGCCGCAGAGTGTTATGACAGCAGTATTGGATACTACTTGTCCGATTTTACCAGAGGATAAACCACGCTATCTTATGGGGGTAGGGACACCTGATGATATTTTACAAAGTGTTGCTCGTGGTGTTGATATGTTTGATTGTGTTATGCCGACGCGTGCAGGACGTCATGGTTTAGCTTTTACCCGCTTTGGTAGAATTAATTTGCGTAATGCGCGTTATGCAGAAGATCCACATCCTCTTGATCCGCAGTCACTTTGTCCAGCAGCACATGATTATAGTTGTGCTTATTTGCATCATTTGATTAAATCTGGTGAATCTCTTGGGGGGATGTTGTTGACTTGGAATAATCTTTTTTATTATCAACAACTGATGCAGGGAATTCGTGATGCCATTGAAGAAGGCTGTTATGCTGATTTTTGCGCTGAAACGCGCGCTCTATGGGCACAAGGACGCTAAAATATTAATCGTAATATAGCGTTTCATTTTTTTATTGAATTTATTCTTGCATTTACAAATTTAGCTAAAAATATGAAATTAGAAACACCTTCCAAAATTATAAATTCCACTATCCTAAGATATAGAAGTGCGGTTTTATAGGGCATATATTCTTTTTCTAATTACTATATAAAACAGAAACTGTTACTCCGGTACGCGCTACCTGATCCGGAGAAAAACAGTTTATTTCTGTTTCTGATGACTGTTTAAAGCAACAATGTTAATGAGGCGTTAGCGAACTCTTAAAGAAGTATGAAAATTTTATTTTTATGAGATAATTTGTGTTTTTTATTACTAAAGGTAAAGAATAGGTTATATACAATCGAATAGATAAATTTTTAGAAAATTAAAAGAAAACTAAAATAAGATTACAACATTTTAAATATTATAATTATATATTTTATGTCATAAAAAATTAAATATTAATCACGATAATTAGCACATTTATAAAATATCGATGAATATATTGAGATAAAAATTATTATATTTGTTTTATGCTCTGTTTATAGAATTTATCTGAAAATAAGTACAATATATTTACGTGAATATTTTAATTTAAAGATAATGAGTTAGATATCTGATGCGATTCCTCTGTTAGAGGAGGGAGGGGTAAAGATGCCTAAAAGAGGATATTTAATAAATCTAGAAACCAAGTACTATTATCATGAGAATTTTTAAAAGAATCTATAATAATTTATAAGAATGGCGTAAAGTTGAAATTATAGCTTATCGATTTGGAGGATCTGCATTCAGGTAGCAAAAACAAAGAAACAATAAGTTTTGGAGAAGTTTAATCCTTATATCAAGATAATAATGAGATGTGGTTCACTTGTTTGAAGTGCATTATTCGACAAATTTTAGAATTATTTATAGGGTATAGTATATAGTTGCAAAAAAAGGTTTCACTGTAAAATTGGAACTGCTGAAAATAGGAGACAAAGTTTATTATTTGGCAGATCTGATAAAAATAGGTGAATACGTTTATAACCTTGAGGGTTTCAAAGATTTTCCATTAAAGAATCTTACCTAAAGCTTCATAAAATGCTTTATATATCAAAATATTTCTAAAACTTCATTGGGGACTATTGGGCATGCGTATAACAATGTTTTGAATTTTTGTTTGTGTGTATTACAGATATCTACAGTTAAAACTCCTATCCAGAAGTGATGATATGAGGGATTCTTATAAACAAAAGGTTCTTGCATTGGAAATTGATTCGAGAATACGGCGTTTAATAATTTTAGCTCTTGCCGTGGGGAGTTTTGCTATTGGTACTGCAGAGTTTGTTGCAATGGGGCTACTGCCAGAGATAGCACGAAGTTCATATGTTGATATTCCTACCGCTGGTCAATATATTTCTGCTTATGCATTAGGAGTTGTGATTGGAGCACCTCTTTTAGCTGTGGCAACAGCTCAGGTATCACGCAAAACTGTTTTGATAGGATTGATGCTTTTTTATGCTTTAGCAAATATTGCTAGTGCCTTTGTTTCTGATTTTAGCATATTAGTAGTATTACGCTTTCTCAGTGGACTTCCCCATGGAATCTATTTTGGACTTGCGGCTATGGTTGCCTCTTCAATGGTAGAAATGAAAGAACGTTCTAAAGCTGTTGGATATGTTATGCTTGGCTTAACAATTGCAACCGTTTTGGGAGCACCCAGTGCTACTTGGATTGGTCAACTTATTGGTTGGCAGATTGCTTTTGTCCTTGTGGGTATGATTGCTTTATTATGTTGTTTGCTTATTTGGAATTTTTTACCTTGTGATTTAAGTTTTCCAAAAACGAATCCTTTGCACGAAATGGGTGCATTAAAGCAAAAGCAGGTGTGGCTTCTTTTGTTGATGGTTTCGGTGGGAGCGTCAGGATTATTTTCTGTTTTTACTTATATCAAGCCAACGTTAATGCATATTTCTGGTGTTTCACTTGAGTTGGTACCATTTATCATGCCGTTAGTTGGATTGGGTATGGTGGTAGGAAATCTCTTGGGGCCTAAATTGGCCGTTAAAATTGGTATTTCGCCGATGATATTTTTGTCTATGCTTTGGAGCGTATTTGTTTTTTTTTGTTTTTTTCTTTTTATCCTATGCTCCGTTAACAGCGGCAATAGGATGCTTTTTTGTTGGAACTTCTTTTGCTGCTATGCCTTCTATACAAACAAAAATTATGGATGTTGCACTACAGGGACAGATTTTGGCAGGAGCATTAATGCAGTCTGCTTTTAATATTGCCAACGCTCTTGGTGCAGAATCTGGAGCATTAGTTTTAAAATTGGGTTATAATTATGAATATACAGCTGTTTTAGGAAGTGTTCTAACTTTGTGTGGATTAATGGTTTTTTGCGTCTCATGGTATATGGAAAAGCATGCTTAATATTTTTCATTTTTAAAATGAAGAAGGAATTTTTATATTTATTTTTAGTTATTGGAATGTCCTGTTGGGTTTTTTAATATGCAGTAAGAAATGCGCAGTGCTAATGGAATAGCAAGACAAAATAAAAGACCCATGAGCACTATAAGAAGAGTTTTTGCTGCTAAGATCATTCCTATTGTTCCTCCAGGATTAAAGAGACCAGCAAGATTGGTGATGACTCCTGCTAGAGTTGCACTTAAGGCCGCTGAAAATAGTTGTACAGAGGTAAGGGATTCACTGGCACGGAGAGCATCTTCATCATTTGCACATTGTAAGATCCTTGTGAGCAAATGTGGCCATGCTATGCCCGCACTGATTCCAATAGAAAACAGTGCTAAGCAAATAATAAAAATATATTTAAGCGCGGAAACTTCTGTTGGGATGAGCCATAAAAGAATCACTATGCCTAACAGTTTTAATAGGGGCGAGTATACAATGATGTTGCGAATTTTTTTTGTGGAGACACCAGCACTTGAGATGGCTCCACATGTCCACCCTAGGCTCATAAGTGCTGCTATATAACCAGCAATAAGTGGAGCTTGCCCATGAAGCTCTTGAAGAAAAAGTGGAAAATAAAGTTCTATACTGTATACGACTGTTGTCATAACAAGTATCAATGCGTAAACAGAAAAGATTTCAGAAGAGAAAGAAAAGGATTTGCGGGGCAACATAGGATGAGGGGTAGATGATTCGATTTTTGCTAGAACAAAGAGAAGACTAAGTCCGATAACTAATCCGCAAATTTTTGCTATTGTAGACTCCATAGCCCCTCCAACAGAAATAATAAAAATCAATAAGGTGAGTATGAAAAGCTGGAGAAGAGGAAGAGGGGGTGTTGGAACATCGTTTTCATTCTTTTTTGGTAAAAATTTAAAGGCGATGAGTGAGAAAAATATAGCTAATACGCCAATGACCAAAAAGGATGCTCGCCATAGGCCATAATATACAGAAAGCCCCCCGATTGCTGGTCCTAACAAGGTTGATATTCCCCACATTCCAGAGATAATACTTAATGCATGTGACCATAAAGATGGGCTGAAAACAATCCGTACCATGGAATAGGATAGGGATAACAAAGAACCACTTCCAAATCCTTGAATAAAGCGTCCTATTAAAAACAATGGCATAGATGAAGAAATGCTGCACATAAAAGTGCCTAGGGTGAAGATAAGTCCAGAAATAACATACGCATTGCGAGGACCTAATTTCCCTAATATTTTTGTTGCAAGTGAAGTACCCACGAGTGAAGCTGTAATAAAGACAGTAGCTACCCAAGAATAATATATTTCACTCCCAATATGATTCATAAGAGAGGGTAAAATAGTAATAACAATATAAACGTTGGTGGCGTGTAACACAACTCCACCTGTAAACGTTAAAAAGCAAAGACCATTTTTACCCAATAAAAGCGCAGACCAGCCCTGTTTTTTCACTGTTTTTTGCTATTTAATAAAAATTTATCCTCTTTTTACTTATAAGGTACTTCTTTGAATTTGCCAAGAGAAATTCAAAGCTCTGTTTAGAGCTTTGAATTTTAATTTAAGTAATAACTTAATTGCCCATTGCTTTTTTGAGATTCTCATCAATTTTATCGAGGAAACCTGTTGTAGAAAGCCACTTTTGTTTAGGCCCAATCAAAAGTGCGAGATCTTTAGTCATAAAACCTTCTTCGACGGTTTTAATACAAACTTCTTCCAATGTCGTGGAAAAGTTTTTTAACTTCTCATTGTTATCTAGTTTAGCACGGTGCGCTAGTCCACGCGTCCATGCAAAAATAGATGCAATAGAGTTCGTTGATGTTTCTTCATTCTTTTGATGCTGACGATAATGGCGTGTTACAGTGCCGTGTGCTGCCTCTGCTTCAACAATTTTACCGTCAGGTGTCATAAGAACAGAAGTCATGAGACCGAGAGAACCAAAGCCTTGGGCAACAATATCAGATTGAACATCACCATCATAGTTTTTACATGCCCATACATAGCCTCCTGACCATTTAATTGCAGAAGCAACCATATCATCAATGAGGCGGTGTTCGTAATATAATTTACGATTTTCAAATTCAGTTTTAAATTCCGTATCAAATATTTCTTGAAAGATATCTTTAAAACGACCATCGTAAGTTTTTAGAATGGTATTTTTTGTTGAAAGATAAACTGGGACATTCCTTTGTAGTCCATAATTAAAGGATGCTCGAGCAAAATCACGAATTGACTCATCAAGGTTATACATAGCCATAGCAACCCCTGCGCTTGGGGCATCAAAAACATCATGTTCAATAACTTGATTGTCATCACCTACAAATTTAATACTTAATTTCCCTTTTCCTGGAAATTTAAAATCTGTTGCCTTGTACTGATCACCAAAAGCGTGACGTCCAATAATAATTGGCTTTGTCCAGTTAGGAACAAGGCGAGGGACATTTTTACAGATAATGGGTTCGCGAAAAATGACTCCTCCTAAAATATTGCGGATTGTGCCATTAGGTGATTTCCACATTTTTTTTAGGTTAAATTCTTTAACGCGTGCCTCATCAGGTGTGATGGTTGCACATTTTATACCAACCCCATATTTTTTGATAGCATTGGCAGAATCGATAGTGACCTGATCATTGGTTGCATCACGATTTTCGACGGAAAGATCATAATATTTGAGATCAATGTTGAGATAGGGATGGATTAATTTATCTTTGATATATTTCCAGATGATACGGGTCATCTCATCCCCATCAAGTTCAACAACGGGGTTTTCTACTTTGATCTTTGCCATTAGAAGTCCTTTTTTTAAGCGATACTACTTTATAGCACTTTCAAGTTTATAATGAAAAGTAAAAATAAGGGAAAAAAGCACTCAAATATGATCTTTTAGAATCTATGATCAATAGAGTGTAAATTTTGTTGGAGGGTTTAATTTTTGAAAAGAAGTGATGTGTTTGCAAATCTATAATTATTCTATGATTGATGAAGAATCTGTTTAATAGATAAGGTAGTTAGATCACTGGGGGTCAAGGATTATGCATTTTTATTATCAGAGTTTCCATTTAATAAGTTGATTGTATTCTAAATTATAGTTTCTTGATTTGTTGTGTTAGGTGAATAAGAATCTATTTTTATATCGCATTTCAATTCTAAGATTACGGTCTGTTTGTTTATAGAAAAGTTTAATGTGAAAAGGCACCGTAATTAAAAATGCTTCATATAAGATGTGTTTTGGGGTGAATTTTAGTTTTGAAGGTTGGAAGAAACGTATAAATGATGTGGCTGGTTTTAATTTAAAAATTAACGGTATACGCAAGAATATGGCTTATAAACTCACCGGATCACGAGCTAGAACCTTCTAATTTTTATATTTTATCGATTTTTATTGTTATTAACTTTGCGCAGTAAAACACTATCTTCGAAATGCAACAAAGAAATCAATTATCTAATGATTCTTGTATCTTTTTTACGAAGAGATCCCTTTAAAAATCTTATTCCCTCGTTTTTATTTATGCATTCCTCATTTTTAAGAATACGAATAAAATGAATGTATTACACATAGAAAAAAGAATTATGGTACGCCCAAGGGGAATCGAACCCCTGTTTCCGCCGTGAAAGGGCGATGTCCTAACCGCTAGACGATGGGCGCAAACCATTGATGAGGCTTATAGAGAGGATCTTTTTACTTCGCAAGCCCTCTGTGTCATTTTTTTTGAAAAAAGTGTGTTTTATTGAATAATTTTTGAGCAATTCCTGTTTGGATTGTTTCTTTTCATTTTGACTAGTAGGCAAAAATGATCAAAACATTATTTTAAGTGTGTTTATTTTTTGCATATTTTATCGTTTGTTATCTTTGCTTGTATATGAGAATATTATTTAACTTGCTAGAAAGAGCCTTTATACAGAAGATTTCTCATTTGAGCTTATCATAAAGCAAAAAACTGTATAATTTATGGAAGTATAAAACAAATATTTATTACCAAATTAGCAAATAATACCAATCATACAAAAGTTTTTTTAGGCATAAACCATAGATTAATTTTATTTTAAAAAATATAAATGGATTCTGTATGATGAAAATAAAAATATTAAAGCAATTATTTACAGAATATATTAAAAATATTTTTCTTATCTTTACTTTTACATGTTTATAAGGAATTTAAAATTAAAACCCCTTCATTTGTTCCCTCACATGTTGAGAAGGTTATTTATTTGAAAATGAATTAGCATGGGTAAAGGGTAGATTGAGATTTTTGTCATTTCAATTCGCTAGTTTTTCAAAGAGGTGGCAGTAAGTTTAGGTAAAATATTTGAGTTTTGCAAATTTATTCTCCATATTTATAATATTTCAGAATTATGGTGTGCACATATTAAGTCTTGTTTTTTACTTTAATGTAAGGTTCTATTTTGATATATAAGTGCATTAAGATTTTTGCATTAAAGATTTATATTTCAAACTATGGAATGGTAGGAAGAAATGTGTTATTATTTACTGATCTACTTTGTTTTATCCATTCTCTTAATTTTTCATATGAAAGAATGTTTTTTGTTCCGTATTTGTTAATTTAGAAGAGATGTTTTTATTCTTTCTTACTAAGTCCTTAATATTCTTTAACTTGTTATTGATTATTTTTTAGAACTTTTCTTTATGGCAATTTGCATTTATCAGTTTTACAGATTTTCATTCTGAATTAGATATTTTATAAAGATTCTGAAATCTTTGAAGACAATAAATATTATATTTTTAGGAATGTTGATTGAACAAGCGGGAATAATTCTATTGGAGAACATGAAGTGAATAGAGCGGGGTATTTCTTTTGTTCTTATGGATGTAAGTATTCTTTGTGTTGATTGGCACATCATTTAAACGATTTTTCAGTGAAGAGAGGGATCAGTGGTTAATAATGGCAGAAGCTTTAAAAGTTGGTGTTGCGGGACTTGGTACGGTTGGTACTTCAGTTGTTCGAGCTCTATGTGAAAAAGCGAATAGTTTAGCTTGTCAATGTGGGCGATTCATCAAAGTCGTTGCTGTTAGTGCGCGCGATAAAAGCCGTAATCGTGGAATTGATCTCAGTGATATAAAATGGTTTGATTCACCCGTGGAGTTGGCTGCTTCTGATGAGATTGATGTTTTTGTAGAGTTAATTGGTGGTGAATTGGATGTGGTGTACACCGCTGTTAAGAGAGCGCTTGAGGCGGGACATCATGTTGTAACAGCCAATAAAGCCCTTCTTGCTCGACATGGAGTAGAGCTGGCTATAATTGCAGAAAAAAAAGGAGTTTTTCTTCATTTTGAAGCAGCTGTTGCAGGGGGAATTCCTGTCATCAAAGCGATGAGAGAATCACTTGTCAGTAATCAGATATCGCGAATTTATGGTATTCTCAATGGAACCTGTAATTATATATTAACACGCATGTTTACGGAAGGTCTTTCATTTAAAGATTGTTTAGCAGATGCACAGAGACTTGGATATGCTGAAGCAGATCCAAGTTTTGATATTGAGGGAAATGATACTGCTCATAAATTAGCTTTGTTGACAAGCTTGGCATTTGGAACAGCTGTTTCGTTAGATGATGTTTATGTTGAAGGAATTCATAATATTTCGCAAATTGATATTCGAGCAGCTGATGAATTAGGGTATCGGATTAAGCTTTTAGGAGTTGCATTAAAAACGGATTCTGGAATAGAGCAACGCGTTCATCCAACAATGGTACCAACATCTTCAATGATTGCACAGATAAATGGCGTAACCAATGCTCTTTCTATTCAAAGTGATTTATTAGGTGAATTACTGTTTTCTGGTCCTGGCGCCGGAGGAATGGCAACAGCATCAGCCGTTATTGGTGATTTGGCTGATATAGCAAAAGCGCGTTCTGGTTTTCAGTATGCACCTGTTTTAAGACGTCCAGCATTAGAACTTACTCCTCATAAAAAAGCACGTATTTCGCATCATGCAGGGGGTTATTTTATTCGTTTAAATGTTCATGATCGTACTGGTGTTTTTGCCGCGGTTGCAAGGCATATGGCTGATAATCACATCTCATTGGAGTCGATTGTTCAAAGATCTTTTGTAGAAGATCAAATTGAAAAAACAATTATTTTAATTACGCATGAAACAACAGAGGTGAATGTACGACAGGCACTTGCAGAAATTGAAAAAGATGGACATCTTGTTGCAAAATCTCAATTTATTCGTATTGAGCCTATGGCAGAGAATTGATAACTTTCTTGATAATGACAAAAAGGCAAGCTTGAGTTCTTTTGTTTCTTGTGGAAAATTTTCATCTTTGCCAAAAACTTTATTCTTAGTATTTAATAAGGACTCATATTTTTTCTGGTATTCATTCGGTAGGATTTTTTCATATGCCCACAACTCAGAAGATTTTAAATGGACTTGATCGTATTTTGACGCTTGAATTGGTACGTGTTACTGAACGTGCTGCTGTTGCTGCTGCACGCTGGCGCGGGCGTGGCGATGAAAAAGCTGCGGATCAGGCTGCTGTAGATGCAATGCGGCAGGAACTTAATCGATTGCCTATTGATGGTACAGTGGTGATTGGTGAAGGTGAGCGGGATGAAGCGCCTATGCTTTATATTGGAGAAAAAGTAGGTCTTCAAAGTGGGTTGGCGATCGATATTGCACTTGATCCACTAGAGGGAACAACACTTTGTGCTAAAAATATTGCCAATTCTTTGGCAGTAATTGCAATTGCTGAAAAAGGTAATCTCCTTTACGCTCCTGATGTTTATATGAAAAAAATTGCTATTGGTCCTGGTTATCCAAAGGGAGTAGTAGATATAGATGCTTGTCCTACCGATAATATCCATGCTCTTGCGAAGGCTAAAGGAGTGGCTGTTAATCAGATTGTTGTTTGTATTATGGATAGACCTCGTCATGAAAAATTGGTTAATGAAGTACGTGCAACAGGGGCATCGATTCGCTTGATTGGGGATGGAGATGTTGCTGCTGTTATTGATACAACTGATCCAGAAGAAACAGGTATTGATATCTATATGGGGATTGGGGGAGCACCTGAAGGTGTTTTAGCTTCTGCTGCTTTGCGCTGTATTGGAGGACAGATGCAAGGTCGTTTGCTGCTAGATACAGAAGAGAAAATTGCTCGTGCAGCTAAAATGGGGATTAGTGATCCCAATAAAGCTTATACAATGGAAGAAATGGCAAAGGGTGATGTTTTGTTTGCAGCAACAGGGGTGACAGATGGCAATATGCTTTCTGGTGTTAAATTTACATCTCGTTACATTCAAACGGAAACTCTCATAATGCGCTCCCATACGGGTACAGTCCGTAATATTAAAGCGCAGCATAGAGATCATTCAAAATTTGATTAATGCTTTCTTTTTTCGTCATTAAAAATAGAGGGAGTTTTTCTAGGAAATACGCTTCCATGAATCTATTTTTATGGAAGCGTTTATAGATATGAGAATATCTTATTATTATGAGAGCTGGACAGAATGAACCCAGCCATTTTTATCTTCTATGTTCCCTTTTTGAAGGCCAACCAATTGTGTACGAAGCTGCTTTGTAACTCCTCCAACTGTTTCATTTCCAATAATAAATTCTCCCCCTTTATATTTAAAACGACCAATTGATGTGACAACGGCAGCTGTACCACAAGCAAAGACTTCTTTAAGGTGTCCACTCTTTGCATCTTCTTGAAGTGCTGCAAAAGAATAAGGACGCTCTTCTATTTTTAATCCCATTTGTTGAGCTAACCTTAAGATTGAATCACGAGTTATCCCTGGAAGAATAGTGCCGTTAAGCGCAGGGGTTACAAGTGTACTATCTGCCATAATAAAGCAGACATTCATACCACCAAGTTCTTCAATCCATTTATGTTCAATCATATCAAGAAAGAGTACTTGGCTACAATTATTTTCAGTTGCAGTTTTTTGTGCCAGTAAGCTTGCTGCATAGTTTCCTCCACATTTTGCAGCGCCTGTGCCCCCTGGACCAGCGCGGCTATAATCTGTTTCAATCCATACATTGACAGATTTTTCTTCTCCTTTGAAATAGGATTCAACTGGAGAGGCTATGATACAAAAAAGATATTCTTGAGAAGGGCGGACTCCCAAAAAGTTTTCATTGCCAAACATAAATGGACGGATATAGAGGCTAGCGTTGGGATGATTAGAAACCCATTTTTGATCAATTTTTACTAATTTATGAACGGCATCCAGAAAAATATCTTTTGGCAATTCTGGCATAGCTAAACGCCTCGCTGATTCTATAAAGCGTTGTGCATTGGCATCAGGACGGAAGAGCAAGATGCGCCCATCTTTTGCTCGATATGCTTTTAAACCCTCAAAAATTTCCTGTCCGTAATGTAAAACGGTACTTGCAGGGTTAATTTCTAAAGCTTTGTATTGAGAAATGATGGCATTATGCCAGCCTTTGTCTTCAGTCCATTGAATAGTACACATGTGGTCTGTGAAAAATTGACCAAAACCGGGACTTTTTAAAATTTCTTCACATTTTTCTTCTGACAGAGGAGATGGGTGTTTTTCTATTTTTAAGGGAAGCGACGATATAGGAGATTTCATAAAAAAACCTTTTGAGTATGTTTCATTTTTATTAATAAAAATAATGAGATATTTTGATCACAACTCTATTATTAACAAAACCTTTGTGTCAATGTTTTATTATAAAACACAAAGAGGTTTATTATAGAATTCAAAGGCTATGATAGATATTTTAATTCTACTCTCGCCTCTTTTTCTCAACTTTATGAAGTAAGCTGGAACTTTTTTCTATAATTATCGTTTTCTCAAAATAAGTATCTGAATAATTTCATATATGCATATTGTCTAGAAATTAAAAGGTAAGGGAATTGAGAAAAGGAATCTACTATGATTGATAAAAATTATCGCACATATGAAGAACGTATGGCAGCAGAAAGAAGAGATAGTGAACAACGTGTTTCAATTGCTAAGGGTATTTTTGCTATTCTTCTTGCGGTCGTTATTCTCTGGTTTGTTTTTGGTTTTTTAGGATCTTTTTTTGCAAAATCTCCTGAACATAGTTCGCGTTATAATACTCCAGAAACAAGCCAAAGCGTAACAACGCCCAAAAAAGATTTAAATTCGCTTCCTTCTGTACCTTATACTTATAAGGGTACGGAGTGATTTTTTTATAAATATAATCTTTTAGATAGGACGAAAATCGACGTAGACTAAAGAATAAAGTCAGCGCAAAGACATAAAAAAGAGAGGAACGATTTTAATTTCTGAAGTTTTTTATAAGTAATTAAATGGTATGGAAATAAATAATGCAACGGTTGTTAAAACCGTTGCATTATTGGTTTAGCGCGTGATGAAGCAACTTCCTCCAGAACTTTTAATGGTTTCACAAAGGATTATGGCTTCATTACGGTCTTGTGTTTGAATCCGAACACGGTAATAAGTGCCTTTTCCTGGTATAAAAGCGGGTTGAATATTTAAAGAACGGGCACCGATAAGGAATCCAAATTTAGATTTCATATTTTTTAAAGAACTTCTAGCGAGCTCATGCGTTGGCTGAGATGCAAGTTGTACGTAATAACTTTCTGAATTTTGTGCTGCGACTCTGTTTGGTGATATGGGGCGAGACGCGGCTGGTGTTTCAACTTGTGTATTTCTTTCTGCATGAGAAGGAATAGGGATAAATTTTTCTTCAATATTTGAGCTAGAATTATTTTCTGCGATTATTTTATCAATATTATTTTTAAGATCATGATCTCTTTCTTGGTCGTTTATATCAGAATTATGCGACGAAACAAGGGACGAATCTTGAAGTTCATTAGAAGCTTGATCAATGCTTTCTTCAGATTGAGCAGCAGTTTTGCTGTTTGTTTGATGCGCGGGGGCTAGTGTAACTGTACCATCTTGATTGACAATAACAGTTTGTACTTCTCGCATTGGAATAGTATGATTTATAGCTTCTGTGACTGCATCTTCAACATCAGATTCATTTAAAGACGATGAGGAAATGTTTGAAGATTCTTCAGGGTTTAATTCTTTTAAATTTTCAGGTTGTTCAGAGTTATCAATAAGAAATTGTTGTGTATTTTCTTGTTTCTCATTTTGTTCAGTTGTTTGTTTATAGATATCTAAATTATGTGCAACATCATTTTTCGTTTCAGTTGTTTCTGGTTTGAATTTAAAAGGCGTATTATCAGCGTGGATAATGACCGTTTCTTCATTTTTTTGTGATGGCATAAAAAAATGCGAATAAGCAGAAAACCCAATTCCTATTAAAATAAGTATAAAAATACCTTTAACGAAAGTTTTACTAAAAATAAAACTTTTTAAGGGAGGAGGAGCTGGTGGATGCGTGGGAACCTCATCTGAGCTTGTATATGATGAATTCTCGCTAAAAAGGGGAAAATTATATTCCATATTGTCAGAAGAAAAATAGTCGGAATTTTGTTCTTTAGAGTTTACATAAACACCTTCTTTTGAATTTTGCATAGACTGATGAAAAACTTCACTAAAAACTTCATTTTTCTGTTGTTTTTGAGAAAAATTATCCGTTTGGACATTTCCTACATTAAGTACATCAGCAAATTCTTCTTCTAAACCACCACTAGTTGGCACATCATATTCTGGCGCTTCATACGGGACTTCTGGAACCATAATAGGACCAGTTTTTTCTACGATTTCCTCTGAAAATTTATAAGTATCAACATTGGGAGGGGGAGTATCTCTGTGCGTATAGTTATGGGCAAAAAAGCCATCCGTTTGTTTTGTATTTAAAGAGGGGGATGAGGAAAGAAACTCATCTAAATTATTTTCATTATATGAAATTTCTCTATTTGGGTTAGAGGCACCTTCGGCGTTATTGATGTATTGGGCTCGAGCCTCATCATATATCGGAACTTTTTCGCCATAAGTTTTTTGTTGTGAGGGGTTTTCTGCAAAAAAATGGGGATAATTGGTTGTATGATCTTCTTGTGAAGCCCCCTTTAAATAAGATTGTCTATCAACTGGTGGAGAATCTAAAGGTGAGGAGAAGGTACTTCTTGTTTGATTTCTTGCAGTGTTTTGTCTTTCTGACATAAGATTAGAAGATGAGAAAAACTCATTTGCCTCTGTAGAAGAGGAGACATCAGGATAATCTTTTTTGATCCAATTTTCTTGATCAGCTGAAATTTTATAGGGATGGTTTACAGGAGTGTCATAGAGGTTTTGATTGTCATCATAAGTTTGTTGTATATCCGTAGTTTTAGGCTGTTGTGAATTTGTTTGTGAAAAACGATTAGTTTGTTCAACAGATTCTGGAATCTCTTTCTTATTTTCGCGCCTTTCAGATTTATCAAAAAAGAAATTTTCTGATTCTGATTGTGAAATAAGGTTACTTTTTTTAAGAAACGGATCAGCACTGGTTGCTGTTGTTTTCTCTTGAGGGGATTGATTCTTTGGGATTGGTAATGGAGAAAGCTCATCTAAAATTTGTTCTTCATCATGACTGCTAGGTGAAGAATATTTCTCTTCAGATAAATTATTTTGTTTTGAATGGTTGAAAGAAACAGTTTGTGCAATATCTGAGGCTGTTGCGTTGCTGGTTGCACGCAAGTCCCATTGTTTTTTTTGATCATCAAGCGGTAAGTCATGTGCTAAATTATTTTCAAGTTCCTCTTCTAGAAAGGACAAATCAAAATCATCATCATGGGATGATGTTTCGGGGTGAGATGTTGATCGATCTGTCTGTAAAGAAGATTGCTCATTTTGGTTTCCGCTTTGTTTGTGCGGATTAAAAATGCGCGTAAGCCTTTCCAAAGGATCATGGTGTTCATGATCGTGTTTTGTTTCGTGTAGATTTTTGCGATCGTTATCGCTCATAGCTTTTCTCACATGGTGATTTGCATCTGCGTGCAATCAATGGTTGATTTTGATTTGTTATATTAAAATTATAAATTTTCCCCCTCTCATGCAAGGATACATGAAAAAGTTTATCAATAGAGTACCTATTGTATGTATTTATAGAACTTTTTCAACGCATTTCTATTGGTGCTTCGACTCCTATGATGGTAAGTCCTGATGATAAAATATTGATAACAGCTTGTATCAACCCCAATCTTGCAAAGGATAACTCTTTATCATCAGGTTGAATAAAGCGTAAATTGAGATTTTCACTCCCTTTATTCCAATGGGTGTGAAAGCTGGAAGCAAGGTCATAAAGATAAAACGCTAATCGATGCGGTTCCTTATGAACGACGGCCTGTTCAATGATACGTGGATATTCAGAAAGTTTGCGTATTAACAATATTTCATGGTCATCTGTTAATCGATGAAGATGGGCGATTAATGTATCATTTGAAAAGCTTTTAATATGAAGCGCTTCTTGTGCTTGACGAAAGACTGAGTGACAACGTGCACTTGCATATTGTACGTAAAAGATGGGGTTATCTTTTGATTGTTCTGTTACTTTTGCAAAATCAAAATCAAGAGGTGCTTCACACTTACGGTATAACATCATAAAACGCACAGGATCACGCCCAACCTCTTCGACAACATCCCGTAGAGTGACAAAAGATCCCGCTCTTTTTGACATGCGTACAGGATGACCGTTGCGAAAAAGTTTTACCAATTGACATAAGAAGACGCTTAATTTAGCTTTATCCCCAGAAATTGCTTTTGCCATTGCCTCTAGCCGCTTTACATAGCCAGCATGGTCTGTGCCTAGAATATAAATCATTTCATCAAAATGACGATTAAATTTATCCCGAAAATAAGCAACATCAGCAGCAAAATAAGTGTAAGAACCATCAGATTTGACTAAAACACGGTCTTGGTCATCACCAACATTTGTTGAACGGAACAAAGTTTGTTCACTTGGTTCCCAATCTTCTGTATTTTGTCCCTTGGGAGGGGGGAGTTTTCCTTTGTAGATATAACCATTTAAAGTGAGGTCGTTAATGGTGTTACGAATGGCGCGTGCATTATCTGCATAAAGCATTCGCTCAGAGAAAAAGATATCATGATAAATATTAAGAGCAGCCAAATCTTCGCGAATCATGGACATCATTGCATGAATTGCACGTTCTTTCACAAGAGATAAGGCTTCATCTTTATCCATCGTGAGGAGTTGGTCACCAAACTCTTGAGCAAGTGATTGTCCCAATGGTATCAAGTATTCTCCAGGATAGAGCCCTTCTGGAATTTCATTAATTTCTTGCCCAAGAGCCTCACGATAGCGCAATAGTACAGAGTGGGCGAGGACTTCGATTTGTTGACCAGCATCATTGATATAATATTCTTTCGTAATGTTATAGCCCGTAAATTGTAGCAAATTGGAGAGAACATCCCCAACAACCGCTCCGCGGCAGTGTCCTACATGCATTGGTCCTGTCGGATTTGCTGAGACATATTCAACATTGACGCGTTTTCCTTGTCCCATTGGGATACGACCATAAGAAGTGCCTGATTCAAGCATGGATTTTATAGCATCTTGCCAAAATAATTTTGTAAGCTTTATGTTTATAAAACCAGGACCGGCAACATCTATATTTTCGATAGAGGAATCATTTTTAAGAAGTTCTATGATTTTATCTGCAAGTGCACGTGGATTGATTCCAATAGATTTTGCAAGCACCATAGCAGCATTGGTTGATAAATGACCATGGGATGAATCACGCGGAGGATCAACAGTGATTTTTGATAAATCTAGATCTTCTCCATTTTTTCCTTTTATATCAGATAATTCAATTGATCTCTTAATTTTTTTTTCGAAGTTTTTAAAGATATTCATATTTAGCTTCCATGATGATGCCAAAAGCCATTAGACGAAATTATCTGTATGGTCAAATAAACGCTGATATTCACGTAGAGCGTAGTGATCCGTCATGCCTGAAAGAAAGTCAGCAATCAAACGTGCTAACTCTTGATTTTTTAAGTGCACTGTTTTGCTCTGCCAACTTTCAGGCATTGTATTTGGATTTTCATAATAACAATTGAATAATTTTTGTACAATGCATTTTGCTGCATTGCGACGACTAAGAACTTGTTCATGGTAGTAAAGATTTTTAAATAAAAAGTTTTTTAGTTCTTTTTCATAAACGGTCATTGTCGGTGAAAAGGTGACAATAGTTTGTTTTGCTTGGTGAATATCGTTTATGCTTGTTGGTTTGATGCGTGCTAAATTTTTTTGTGACTGTTTGATAACATCTTCAACCATGGTTGTTATTTGTCTTCGTACAAGTGTGTAACCGCGACGCGTTTGGTCGAGGTGGGGATGCTCATCTGTTATATCTTTTAATATTGCTGCTGTTAGTGAAACATGTTCAAATTGATCAAGTGTTAAAAATTGCGAACGTAGACCATCATCAATATCATGCGCATTGTATGCGATATCATCTGCAATAGCAGCACATTGCGCTTCTAGTCCTGCAAAACAATCGAGTGCAAGGTCTTGCTCTGCATTGTATTGTAAAATATCGATAGGAACTTCCTTATTCTTCGCGTGAGGACCTAAAAGGGGACCATTATGCTTTACAAGTCCTTCGAGGGTTTCCCATGTAAGGTTAAGTCCATCAAAATTTGCATAGCGCTGTTCTAGTTTTGTGACAATGCGTAATGCTTGTGCATTATGATCAAAGCCGCCATAATGTACCATGGCTTCATTAAGTGCATCTTCTCCAGCATGGCCAAAGGGCGTGTGTCCAAAGTCGTGAACAAGGGCAATGGCTTCGGCAAGGTCTTCATCAAGACACAGGGCACGGGCTAATGTTCTTGCAATTTGAGAGACCTCTATGGAATGGGTTAGGCGAGTACGATAATGATCGCTTTCGTCAGCAATAAATACTTGCGTTTTATGTTTAAGACGTCGAAATGCATTAGAATGGATAATACGATCTCTATCTCGTTGAAAAGGTGAGCGTGTGGTACTCATCGTTTCATGGAATAATCTACCACGGCTTGTTTGCGGATGAGCACTGTACACTGCTCGAGATTGGTAATTAAAGTTGATATTGCCTATATCCATTGCAAGTTGCCCATTATCATCTTAAAATTGAGAGTGGTTTATGACAAATAAACTGCTCTTTGAGTATGGGATACTCTTTCTTGATGGTTTAATGCAAGGATATATAAAATGAATGTGAAAATTTCAGATGTTGCTGCCAAAAAAATTGCACAGATACTTTTGCGTGAACCCGATAAAATAGCATTACGTATTTCTGTTGAAGGTGGTGGGTGTTCTGGTTTTTCTTATAAATATGACTTGGTTTCTGAAATGTGTGAAGATGACCTCGTCCTCAAAAAAGACGGGGCAGTTGTGTTTATTGATTTACTATCACTTCCTTTTATGGAAGGAGCTGAGATTGATTTTTTTGATGATCTTATGGGGCAGTCTTTTCAAATCCACAATCCCAATGCTGTTTCATCGTGTGGTTGTGGTGTAAGTTTCTCAATTTAAATGATGGCTTTGTGATATTGTTTCTTGAAAAAAATATCATGTTGGTCAACAATGTGAGAATGGGTATTCTTATAAAAATAGTGCACCGATGTGTATGGTTGTGCGTGGTGCTTACTTTATTGATCTGGAGCCACTGTGCTTTTTCTGAAGAAGGAGAAGGGAAAGATCAGCAGCAGGGACAATCAAGGAGTTTTATTGTAAAGTCTCAAGAGCAGGAAAAAGAAAATGTAGCATCTCAAACACAACTCATTTTGAATGCTCGATTAACAAATAGTCATCCGGATATTGAAAAAGGGCTTGTCTGGCGGGTTTATGCCCCTATTCTAGGGATTGATAATAAATTACCATTAGTGGCAACCTATAAGGGGGGAAGTGCGCGTTTTGATCTCGAACCAGGAAATTATCTTGTTCATGTCTCATTTGGTCATATGAGTGCTGTGCGCCATATTCGTTTAAAAAATGGACAGAGTCTTGTAAAAAACTTTAATCTTGAGGCTGGTGGAGTCATTTTAAATGCAACACTGCTCAATGGTGTAATGAATGAAAAGGAATTACGTTTTACCATTTATGAGGATGAAAAAGAAAATGATGATACGGGGGTGATTTTATCAAATGTTAAACCCCAATCAGTTGTGCGTTTAAAAGCTGGCCGCTACCATGTTGCTTCCCATTATGGTTCTATTAATGCGACGGCTCGTTCGGATATTCAAGTGGATGCTGGTAAAATGACAGAAGTTACCCTTGAACATCAGGCTGCTCAGATTGTCTTAAAGCTGGTACGACAAGAAGGAGGGGAAGCGCTTGCAGATACAAGTTGGTCTCTTGCCAATGATTCTGGTGATATCGTTTATGAAACAGTTGGTGCTTATGTTTCACTCGTGTTAGCGGAGGGAGAGTATATTGCAATTGCTAAAAATAAAGATAAAATCTATCAAAAAGTTTTTTCAGTCGTTTCTGGTCATGATGAAGATATAAGTGTGGTGGCGAATGAGCAAAATATGCAACGAATTGATGAAGATGTGGATTGATTGTTGTTCATGGGGGTAAACTATGATGAGAGACGGGGTATGAGTTTTGATTGAAATTTCAACAGTTGGTGTGTTTTTTGCTGGGGCACTCTCTTTTTTGTCGCCCTGCGTTTTGCCATTAGTTCCTCCTTATTTCTGCTATATGGCAGGTGTTGGTATTGATGATTTTCGTTCAAAAAATCGTGATGAGAAAGTCTTTGTACGGTGGGCTTTATTGTCTTCTGTTATTGCTTTTGTTCTCGGGTTTACGACTGTTTTTGTTGCTTTAGGTGCCAGTGCTAGCACAATTGGGAAATTCATCGGTTATTATCGTGATTGGTTCGCCCTTGCTGCTGGAATTGTCATTATTATTTTTGGTTTAAATTTTTTGGGGATTTTCAAGATCGCTTTTTTATTCCGTGAAGCGCGTTTTCAGACCAAAAAAACACCTTCTGGTCCTTTAGGCGCGTATATTATTGGGTTAGCTTTCGCTTTTGGTTGGACACCGTGTATTGGCCCCATTTTAGGCCCTATTATAACGCTTGCTGGAACAAAAGAAACTGTGGGAGAGGGAGCTGTTCTATTAGCGGTTTATGCATTAGGTCTTGCTATTCCTTTTATTTTGGCAGCTTTATTTTCGAGCAGTTTTATGCGATTTTTAGGAGCTTTTCGTATTCATTTAGGAAAAGTTGAAAAAATTATTGGTGTTTTTCTTATTCTTACAGGGATTTTGTTTTTAACAGGCTCTATGCAGGATCTTTCATTTTGGCTTTTAGAACATTATCCTTCGTTGAGTTATATTGAAGATATTCGTTGGCACGATATTATGAATTTTTTTGGATTTTCTCGTTAGTCTTATGTGTTTCTATGGTTAGAAGTTGTCTTTCTATTGTTCTTGCTGCAGGTGAGGGGACGCGCATGAAATCGTCTCTGCCTAAGGTACTTCATAAAATTGCTGGATTGCCTCTTATATGCCATGTTCTAAAACAAATAGAATTGGCAGGCTCTTCACAATTAGCAGTCGTTGTGGGATTTGGTGCTAAGGAGGTTACGCACGTTGTTCAGTCATTTTTAAAAGATGCGATGATTTTTGAACAAAAAGAGCGTTTAGGAACAGCTCATGCTGTTTTATCTGCTCGTTTAGCTTTGCAAAAGGAAGTGGATGATGTTCTCATTGTTTTTGGGGATACGCCTCTCATTCAGCAAGATTCATTGAACCAAATGCGTGCACAGCTTGCTGATGGAGCAGATGTTGTTTTTGCAGGTTTTCATACCCAAAATCCAACAGGTTATGGGCGTCTTCTCGAGAAAAATGGTCAATTGATCGCAATTGTAGAAGAAAAAGACGCTAGCGATGAAGAAAAAAAGATTTCTTTTTGTAACGGTGGAATACTCGCTATGCGTGGAAAACTTGCACTTTCTCTTTTAGAGAAGGTTGGTAATAACAATGTGAAAAAAGAATATTATTTAACAGATATTGCTGCTCTTGCAATACGCGAAGGATTAGATGTGCGTGTTGTTGAAGTTCCTTTTGAAGATATTGTAGGAATTAACAACAGTCTTGAGCTTTCTGAGGCTGATTCTTTGTGGCAAAAACGTAAAGCGCGCGATTTAATGTTATCGGGTGTTACACTCTTAAAACCAGAAACACTCTATTTTTCTTATGATACAGAAATTGAACCAGGGGTGGTGATAGAACCAAATGTTTATTTTGGATTAAGCGTGAAAGTACAATCTGGTGCTGTTATTCATGCATTTAGTTATCTCGAGGGTGCTGTGGTTGGTAAGGATGCACAGATTGGTCCCTATGCACGTTTGCGTCCAGGAACAGAGTTGGCGAAGTCCGTAAAGATTGGAAATTTTTGTGAAGTCAAACAAGCTAAGGTAGGAGAATCTTCTAAAATCAATCATTTAAGTTATATTGGTGATGCCGAAATTGGTGCACATACCAATATTGGAGCTGGTACGATTACTTGTAATTATGATGGATTTAACAAATATAAAACCATAATTGGTGATCATGCTTTTGTTGGGTCTAATACGGCACTTGTTTCCCCATTGGTAATAGGGGATGGCTCTTATGTTGCTTCAGGAAGTGTTATTACTGAAAATATTCCTATGAACAGTATGGCTTTTGGGCGTGCACGACAGGTTATAAAAGAGGGCTATGCGACAAAATTTCGAGAGCGCTTGTTAGAAAACAAACAGAAAAAATGATTATTTTCAGTCTATTCCTTTGTTTCGTGTTAATCTAACGATGGATAGGATGTTTATTCTTAAAGATTGCCGTACTCCATGTTTGAATTATTTTATTATTTATAGTTTTAAATAAAGGCTGTTGGATTGTTTTATAAGATTTAAATCTTAAGATGAGGGTTGGAGCTTTTTAATGTGTGGAATTATTGGAATTCTTGGAAAGAGGTGTGTTACGTCCTTTTTGGTTGAGGGGTTAAAACGTCTTGAATATAGAGGGTATGATTCATCTGGGGTGGCAACAGTCCATAATGGGCATCTTTATCGTGTACGTGCTGAGGGGAAGCTTGTTCATTTAGAAGAAAAATTAAAAAAAACACCTCTGGAGGGAAGTTTAGGGATTGGTCATACCCGTTGGGCTACGCATGGAATTGCTGTTGAACGCAATGCGCATCCCCATGTGACTGAAAAGCTTGCGATTGTTCATAATGGTATTATTGAAAATTTTGTAGAATTGCAAAAGGAACTCATAGAGGATGGTTGTATCTTTGAAACAGAGACGGATACGGAAGTTATTGCACATTTAATAACGCGTGCATTAAAAGATGGTCTTTCTCCGCAAGAAGCTATGCGTACTAGTTGGAAAAGGCTGCAGGGGGCTTTTGCTATTGCTCTTATTTTCGAAGGTGAAGATAACCTTATGATTGCTGCTTGTTCTGGTCCACCTCTGGCAATTGGTTATGGAAAAGATGAATTTTTTGTGGGTTCAGATGCGATTGCTTTGGCACCATTCGTTGATTATATTAGCTATATGGAAGATGGGGATTGGGCTGTTCTCACACGGGAGGGTGTTACAATTTATGATGCTAACAACCAACCGGTAAAACGTCCTGTGACGACATTACTCGAAGGGGCTTTATTGATTTCTAAGGGTAATCATCGTCATTTTATGCACAAGGAAATGTTTGAACAACCTGAAGTGATTTCTCATAATTTGGCGCATTATCTTGACCTTGGAAATTATGTCGTTAGACCGCTTGAGAATTTGATTGATTGGAAAAATATTCATCGGCTTCTTTTTGCGAGTTGTGGAACGGCTTATTATTCAACCTTAGTTGCGCGCTATTGGTTTGAGAAATTTGCCGCTTTAAGTGTTGATAATGATGTTGCTTCGGAGTTTCGTTATCGTGAACCTCCTATAACGTCTGATGTGTTATCGCTGTTTGTTTCTCAATCTGGTGAGACAGCTGATACATTGGCTTCTTTGCGTTATTGTCGTGAGCGGGGTGTAAAAACAGCAACAATTGTGAATGTAGAGCAATCAACAATGGCAAGGGAGGCTGATTTTATTCTCCCAACACTTGCCGGACCGGAAATAGGTGTTGCTTCAACAAAAGCTTTTACCTGTCAATTGGCAACGCTTGCTTCACTCGCTCTTAGTGCTGCTAAACAACGTGGCTATCTCTCGGCTCAAATGGAAAAGAAACTGGTTCAACAGTTGGCAGAAGTTCCACGTATTTTAAATGAGGTCTTAAAATTAGAGAGAAAAATTGAATGTATTTGTCGTGATTTGGTGAATGCAAAAAGTGTTCTTTATCTGGGACGTGGAACTTCTTATCCGATTGCTTTGGAGGGAGCTCTTAAACTGAAAGAGCTTTCTTATATTCATGCTGAAGGTTATGCGGCAGGTGAATTAAAGCATGGACCAATTGCTCTGGTGGATGAGACAATACCCGTTATTGTTGTTGCACCTTATGATCGGTGGTTTGAAAAAACTTTTTCTAATATGCAAGAAGTGGTAGCGCGTAATGGTCGTATTATTTTAATAACCGATAAAAAAGGAGCAGAGGTGGCTTTTCTTAAGACTTTATCAACGATCACTTTGCCAGATGTTCCAGAATTTATTTCTCCTATTATTTATGCACTCCCTGTTCAGTTAATCGCTTATCATACGGCTGTTTTATTAGGAACAGATGTTGATCAACCCCGTAATTTAGCAAAATCAGTCACGGTTGAATAAAAGTATATTTTTGAATCTTTTGAAGAATAATCAAGTGTAAGAAATTGATTTATAATAAAGCTTATTTTTCCATTTTTCTCTGTTGAACGAGAATGCTGTAGACAGTTTTTTTCTTTCTCAATCCTTTACGATAAAACAAAAAATATCTTCTTACCTATCAAAAAATGGATCAGCTATGTGAACATAATGGTAAAAAAAGACGCAATATTGCTTCTACTGTTTTAATGCAAGAATAATTCAGATTGAGAGAGAAGATAGTGCTGTTGATTTATTATTCGTTCATGAAGCATAAAGATGGTAAGAGACTGCGTAGATCATTTATGGGTAATTCTAAGAGAGAAAACCATATTTAAACAGAAAAGTATTTAAGTTTTTTATTAGAGGGTCTTTATTATCCTGCTCGTAAGAGGCGTGCAGCATCGTTGTGTCCGAAAAGATAAAGGAGCAACCGTAAAGCTTGTCCTTGCTCAGAAGAAAGATGAGGATCGCGTTGTAAAAATAAACGAGCATCTTTTCTTGCCATTGACAAAAGATCGCTATGAACAGCAAGGTTTGCTATATGAAATTCTGGGACTCCGGATTGTTTTGTACCTAAAAGCTCTCCTTCGCCTCGTAGGCGCCAATCTTCTTCAGCGATTTCAAAACCATCTTCTGTATTGCGGATAATATTAAGGCGTGTTGCTGCTGTTTTAGTCAGTGGATCTTTATAGAGCAAAATGCAGGAAGATTTTTTATCGCCTCGTCCTACACGTCCACGTAATTGGTGCAATTGTGAAAGGCCAAAATGTTCCGCGTGTTCGATGATAATGATCGAAGCATCTGGAATATCTACTCCCACTTCAATGACTGTGGTTGCAACTAAAATACGTGTATTTCCACATTTAAAAGATGCCATAGCGGCTTCTTTTTCTGCTGTAGACATTTTTCCATGGATCATACCAACGTGTGCTCCAAAGCACTCATGGAGAAATGCAAAGCGGTTTTCAATTGAAGTGAGATCAAGAGCTGTCGATTCCTCCACTAAAGGACAAATCCAATAGAGCTTCTCTCCTTTTTCTAATGCAATTGCGATTCTCTCTATAAGCTCATGAAGACGTTTCAAAGAAAGCGTTGCTGTTGTAATGGGTTGTCGTCCCATTGGTTTTTCGGTAATTTTAGATACATCCATATCACCAAAAGCTGTTAAGACAAGTGTGCGCGGAATGGGCGTGGCGGTCATAACCAGCATATCAGCTTTATTACCTTTTTCTGTAAGAGCGATACGTTGATGGACACCAAAACGGTGTTGTTCATCGATAATGGTTAAAGCGAGATTATTATAAGTAACACTGTTTTGTATGAGAGCATGGGTTCCGATGACAATAGAAACTTGACCTGACAGAATATCATTCACGATATTTGTCCGCAATTTCCCTTTTTCTCGTCCTGTTAAAAGCGTTGTTTGTAATCCGACCTTTTTGGCAAGAGGAGCGATGGTGGCAAAATGTTGCCTAGCAAGCACTTCAGTTGGTGCCATTAAAGCTGATTGTCCTGAATTTTCAGCAATTTGTGCCATTGCCATCAATGCAACAACAGTTTTTCCTGCGCCTACATCACCTTGAAGTAGTCTTAGCATCGGTTCTGGTGAAGCAAGATCATTTGCGATATCTTCTACTGCTTTTTTTTGTCCGGTTGTGAGTTGAAAGGGGAGGATATTGAGCAATTTTTTAGTATAAATTCCTGTTGATGGTCGAGAAGTGCCAACAAGAGATTTAGTTTTCAAACGCACGAGTCCTAGTGCCAATTGACAAGCGAGCAATTCATCATAGGCAAGACGTTTGCGTGCTGTACTTTCTAAGGATAGATCATTGGGGTTAATGGGCGCATGGATACGGCGTAAAGCAACAGAAAAAGAAGGAAAATTTTGCTGCTTTTTTACATTTTCATCTATCCATTCTGGTAGAAGAGGAATAAAATCAAGAGCGTTTTGTATGGCGCGTCTTAGTGTCTTTACAGTTAGTCCTGCAGTAGAGGGATAGACAGGTTCGATGAGAGGTATCTGATTTGATTGTTCGCTTGGGGCAATATAGTCTGGATGCGCCATTGAAAGCTGTCCATTAAACCATTCAACTTTTCCTGATATAATGACTTTTTTTCCTTCGGGGAGTTGTTTTTTTAGCCAAAGAGGTTGAGCATGAAAAAAGACTAAATTTATTTTTCCTGTCTGATCATGGGCAATAACACGATAGGGAATTCGGTTGTGACCACGGGGTGGTGGTTGATGCTGATCGATGATAATTTCGAGCGTAACAGTATCTCCTTCTTTTGCACAAGTAATGTTGGGACGCATTCTGCGGTCTATAACGGAATGGGGCATTAATTGAAGAAGGTCAATAAGGGTTGCTTCGCGTTGTGTGGGATTAACATCTAAGAGTTTGGTCAATAAACCATAGACTTTAGGTGTAATACCAGAAAGAGTTCGGATAGAATTAAAAAGTGGGGTAAGAAGACTTGGAGGCATGAGCAAATTTAACCTGCCCTTTTTGTTTTTTCTAGACCTTTAGAAGAGCTTTTTGGGGATAAAGTCATAAAGAGGAGGTTGCTTTATTTACACATTGAACTTTAGGAAGAGAAATTAATATTTAAAGAAAAATACAATTAAATGGTCAAAAATTAAAGTGCTTAGATGAGGTATATTGTTTTTCTTTTTATTTTAGGTGTTTATTTGCTGTGAATAGAAGCATTTTCTTGATAGAACTCTCTTATAAATATTAATAAAATTGGGATATTGCTCCTATGTAGGATGATGAATTTATAGCTTTAAAGTTTGATGATAAACAGAAGTTTTTTCTTTTATAAGGGCTGCTGTTTAGCATTTATTTTGTAGTGGGAAATTGTGAGAGTGGTAAAAAATAAAATGCAAATGCAAGAGAACAAAAATTCTCTTCCTCGCTTTATTCATTTGAGAGTGCATTCAGCTTATTCCTTGCTCGAAGGGGCTTTAAAAATCCCCCAAATTATTCAACAGACGATTTCAGATCATGCACCAGCGGTTGCTATTACCGATACCAATAATTTATTTGGTGCTTTGGAATTTTCACAGCATTGTCTTTCTCATGGGGTCCAACCTATTATTGGTTGTCAGCTTACTGTTGATTTTTGTGATGAAAATGATCATTCACGTTTGGCTAAATGGCGTAATCCTTCTGATTTTTGCTCTATTGTTCTTTTGGCAGCTAGCGAAACCGGTTATGCTCATTTGGTTCGTCTTGTGAGCCGTGCTTATCTTGATAAGTGTGATACTGATCCTCCTCATATTAAAGCTGATTGGTTGTCAGAACACAGTGAAGGAATAATCGCTTTAACGGGTGGAAAGGGAGGACCTATTAATCTTTCTTTGGCGGAAGAGAAAAAAGAACACGCTGTTGAGCGCTTAATTTATTTGAAAAAATCTTTTGCGGATCGTCTTTATGTGGAGTTACAACGGCATAGTTCTTATGACCGGAGTGTAGAAGCTGATCTTATTGAATTGGCTTATGCGCATGAAATTCCTCTTGTTGCAACGAATGAAGCCTTTTTTCTGAAAAGAGAAGGGTATGAAGCGCATGATGCGCTGATGGCTGTTTCAGAAGGACAAATTGTCTCTAATCCAGATCGCAAACGTGTGACGCCAGATCATTATTTGAAGTCACAAGATGAAATGGTTACACTGTTTTCTGATCTTCCAGAAGCTTTGGAAAATAGTGTTGAAATTGCATTGCGTTGTCATATTGCCTCGCCTCTTCGAAAACCGATATTGCCTCGTTTTATAGAACAATCTGTTAATTCAGAAACTACTTTAGAAATAGAAGATAGTGAGTTGTTAAATCAGGCTAAAGCTGGTTTGAAGATGCGGCTTGAAACAATAGGGTTGGCTGAAGGGTATACGATTGCAGATTATGAACAGCGGCTTGATTATGAAATTTCAGTTATTACGCGTATGCAATTTTCTGGATATTTTCTTATCGTTTCAGATTTCATAAAATGGGCAAAGGTTCATGACATTCCCGTTGGACCAGGACGGGGTTCTGGTGCTGGTTCACTTGTTGCTTATGCATTGACAATTACTGATGTGGATCCCTTGCGGTTTTCTCTTCTCTTTGAACGTTTTCTCAACCCAGATCGTGTTTCGATGCCAGATTTTGATATCGACTTTTGTCAAGAGCGGCGCGAAGAAGTTATTCAATATGTTCAAAAAAAATATGGACGTGATCAAGTTGCTCAAATTATTACCTTTGGTAAGTTACAGGCACGTGCAGTTTTGCGTGATGTGGGGCGTGTTTTAGAAGTTCCTTATCGTCAGGTGGATTATCTTACAAAATTAATTCCTGCCACGCCAGGAAGTCAGGTAGAATTAGCTGATGCTATTAAGGATGAACCTAAATTTGAAGAGGAAAAGAAAAAAGATCCCGTTGTTGTCCGCACATTAGATATAGCACTTCAGTTGGAGGGACTTTATCGTCATGCTTCAACTCATGCTGCTGGGATTGTTATCGGAGATCGTCCACTTTGGGAGCTTGTCCCGATGTATCGTGATCCTCGTTCTGATATGCCTGTTACACAATTTAACATGAAATATGTGGAACAGGCGGGGCTGGTAAAATTTGATTTTCTTGGATTAAAAACGCTTACTGTTTTGAAAATGGCAGTCGATTTTGTTGCCAGAAAGGGGACTAAAATAGATTTATCAAATATTCCTCTGAATGATGAAGCAACCTATGCTATGATGGCACGTGGTGAAACGGTTGGCGTGTTTCAGGTGGAAAGTTCTGGTATGCGCAAGGCGTTGATTGGAATGAAGCCAGACCGTATTGAAGATATTATTGCGCTGGTTGCACTTTATCGTCCAGGTCCAATGGAGAATATTCCAACCTATAATGCACGCAAACATGGGGAAGAGGAAATTTCTTCTATTCATCCTAAGATAGATCATCTGATTAAAGAAACACAAGGTGTTATTGTCTATCAAGAACAGGTGATGCAGATTGCTCAGGTTCTTGCTGGCTATTCGCTTGGAGAAGCTGATTTACTACGTCGTGCTATGGGGAAAAAAATTCATGCTGAAATGCAAAAACAGCGTACGCGTTTTATCAATGGAGCTGTTGCAGGTGGTGTGGATAAAGATCAAGCTGATATTATCTTTGATCTTTTAGCAAAATTTGCCGATTATGGTTTTAATAAATCGCACGCTGCTGCTTATGCAATTGTTTCTTACCAAACAGCTTATATGAAAGCAAACTATCCCGTTGAGTTTTTAGCTGCTTCAATGACATATGATATGACGAATACAGATAAGCTCAATGATTTTCGACGCGAAGCATTAAGGTTGGGTATTGAAGTTATTGCACCTTCTATACAAACATCTCATCGTGTTTTTGAGGTTGGTGATAACAGTATTTATTATTCTCTTGCTGCCATTAAAGGTGTGGGAGAAACTGTTGTAGATCATATTGTTTCTTGTCGTGGGAATAAGATTTTTAAGGATTTGGAAGATTTTTGTGCGCGCGTTGATCCTCGTATTGTTAATAAGCGTGCGATGGAAAGTTTAGTTTGTGCTGGTGCTTTTGATTGTTTTAACATTGCACGTGAGGTTTTATTAGCCAATCTTGGAACCCTTCATGCGCGTGCACTTCGTATTCTCGATGACAATTCTAGCGGGCAGGTTGATATATTTGGAATGGCAGGCGGATTAAAAGAACCATTGATTTTATCGCAAACAACCCCTTGGTTGCCGGCTGAGAAACTTTATCGAGAATTTCAAGCTATAGGTTTTTACTTTTCTGCGCATCCTTTGGAGGAGTATCAAGCTATTCTGGACAAAAAACGCATTCAGACTTGGGGTAATTTTGCCAATGCCGTTAAAGGGGGAGCAACAGCTGCACGGCTTGCTGGAACTGTTGTGGGAAAAAGCGTGCGCAAAACAAAATCTGGTAAAAAAATGGGAATTATTCATTTTTCTGATACAAGTGGACAATATGAAGCAGTTCTCTTTTCTGAGGCACTCTCGGATTATGAAGAGATGCTAGAACCCGGAAAATCTTTTATTATTACGGTGAGCGCAGAAAATCGTTCTGAAGGAGTTAGTTTGCGAATTGAAACAATTCAGTCTTTGGAAAATGAATCATTACAACAGCATAAAATGATGCGTCTCTTTATAAAAACAGTTGATATGCTTCCACAAATTGAACAAAATTTAAATCTTGGGGGGAATGGAGAGGTTGGGCTTATTTTAATTCAAGAGGATGAATTGCGAGAAGTCGAAATTGCGCTTCCTAAGCGATATAAGGTAAATTCACATGTCGCAAATGCTATGAAATTAATTCAGGGTGTTGTTGATGTAGAATTGAGTTAAAGAAAGATTAAAGATGGGAGCTGATTTTGAGTGGTGTTTTTGCTTTTAGGAGAGCTAAAAATTGAGCTTTTAAAATCGGATTGTAGATTTCGAAAAATATTGCTTTTATTTGAGTAAATTATGATATTTTTTAGTGTCATAAAATTAAAAAAATCTCGTTCTTTCGTAATATTCAAAGTGCCGGAAGAATTTTATAAGTTTTTATCATTATTTTTTATAGAATTCATCGCATCATACATGTAAAGCCAATTGAGATCTGACATAATGCTCTCTGGTGTACGAATTTTCATCATGAGATTGCGTGCAATTGCTATGGGACCGGTTGCGTGATAGGCTAATCTATTGAAATCTGCGCGTTTTTTTACTGCTGCAATACGGGGGGTGCGTATTGTTTCGTAAAGCGAAAGTGCTTTCGTTAATGAAAAATCTTTCAATGAAAGTGCTTTTGCTAATGTGGCGGCATCTTCGATTGCCATAGCGGCACCTTGTGCTGCAAAAGGTAAGGCAGCATGTGCGCAATCGCCAACAAATACTTGTCTCTCTAAACCGATAAAACGATTTTGTTTCATTTGAAAGAGTGGCCAATAGCTCCATTCATCAATATGATCAAAGATTTCTAAGATTTTTGAATTCCAATCTTTAAAAAGAGATTTGAGTTTTTCTTTATCTCCTTTATGGGCCCATCCTTCTTTTGAATTTTCTCCATGCGTAATGGCGACAAAATTAAAAATTTTTTCTGACGATTGAATGGGGTAGACAACAAGATGATTTTTTGATCCCATCCAAGCCGTAATTGTCTTCATATTTTGCAATGAAGAACGAAAGTTTTGAGGAAGATTATCAGATGTTGTTGTTGCACGCCAAGCAATAAAGCCACTAAAATTTGCTTTTTCATGAAAAGGAGATTGTTGCCGTAATGTTGACCAAACGCCATCACATCCGATCAGGAGGGGCGTTGAATAAAGCTGTTCTGTTGCCGTATCTGTTTTTATTGTCGTGATTTTAATGTTGCTTGCAGATTGGGTAGAAGATAAAATCGTTTCGCCTGCTTTGTATTTGATCAAAGGATTTTCAATCACTGCATTATATAAAATTTTTTGTAAAGCCGCGCGGTGAATCGTCAGATAAGGGGCTTTCCAATATTTTTCTGTTAGATTAATAAGATGAGCCCGTAGATGTATTTTTAAAGATAATCCATCTTTTAACTCAAAAAAATGTGGGATTGTCGCGACTTCAGAGAGTTTGTTAAGAAGTTTCCAGCGAGCAAGAATAGATGTTGCATTTGGTGTCAGTTGAATACCAGCGCCTATCGTTTCAAGTTGCTTACACTTTTCGATAATGGTGCTTGCAATTCCTTTATGAGCGAGTGCTAAAGCGGTGCTTAAACCAGCAATTCCTCCCCCAACGATGATGGGTGATTGTTCTACAAATGATTTCATATTAAACAAGCAGAATTAAAAGAGTAGTTATTAAGAAAGCCAAAAAACGCAATTATAATAGCTTTTCTGGATTATATAAGCATCCTGTTGGGTTTGTTTGATTGTATGATAGTGAGGGAACATAACGATAAAGGGTTGAGCAGTAAGGGCAAATTTTCTCATCTGCTGTTCCCATGTCGATAAAGATATGAGGATGATCGAATGGTTGTGTAGCGCCTACACACATAAATTCTTTCACACCAATTTCGATTGTTTTATATCCAAGGTCATTTTGAAAATGAGGAATGTTGTGATCAGACATGGCGTACAAACTCCAGAATAAATTTTCTCATCAGCTATGATTGGGCTCTTCTATTTTATAGGCGTGAGTTTGTAATAAAGCGTAGAATAATGCAAGCTGCTTTTTAAGACAAATTTCTCTTCTTTTATGCTATATTAGAATAGTTGTTTTACTTTTAGTGCTTTGCGCATAGCAATAATTCCAAGTATTTTAAAATATTAAATGGAAAAATGATGAGGGAAGTTAGGCATTGATATATTATTATGATGATAACATATTATCAAATATTATGTGAGATATTTCGTCAGGGATTTTAGAAAATGTAAAAGAAAATTATTTAGGATATATGGAACAGAGGGTGGTAGATAAAATTTCTATATCGAATATAACAATGAAAAATCCGGTACGGTTTATTAATCGAGAGTTTTCATGGCTACAATTTAATAATCGTGTTTTGATGGAAGCGGCTAATTCGAAACATCCTTTATTAGAACGTCTACAATTTCTTTCTATTTCAGCTGCAAATCTTGATGAGTTTTTTATGGTTCGTGTTGCAGGACTAGCAGCTCAAATTCGTGCTCGCGTTACAGCGTGCAGTGCAGATGGGCACACTCCACAGGAACAACTTGATATTGTATTAGCTGAGATTTCAAAGCTGCAGGCTCACCAACTACGAGAATTAAATGTTTTACGTGATGAATTAAAAAAGAATGATATTGAAATTATTTGTTCTGATGATCTTTCAGAAATTGAAAAGTCATGGCTTGAAAAATATTTTCTTGAGACAATTTTTCCTGTTTTAAAACCTTTGCCTGTTGATTCTACTCATCCTTTTCCATTTATTCCTAATTTAGGGCTTTCTATTGCGCTTCAATTGTCTGGAGAAACTGATCAGAACTCACACACAGTGTTGTTGTCTATTTCAATGCTTTTAAGGCGTTTTATTCTTCTTCCTCAAGAAGGCAATCATTTTCGTTTTATTGCATCCGAAGATGTTATTTGCCTTTTTATTAAATATGTATTTCCTAACTATGAGGTTAAAGAAATTGGTACATTTAGAGTAATCCGAGATAGTGATATTGAAGTAGAAGAAGAAGCTGAGGATCTTGTTCATTTTTTTGAAACTGCTCTTAAAAGGCGGCGCCGTGGGCAGGTTATTCGAGTTGAGTTTGACGCAAAAATGCCAGAGAGTTTACGCCAATTTATAGCGAATAGTCTCGCTGTTCCTGATAATTGTATTAATGTTCTTGATGGATTTTTAGCGCTTAATACGGTATCAGAAATTGTTTCTATTCCCCGTGATGATCTCAAATTTATTCCTTATATTTCTCGTGTTCCAGAATGTATTCGTGAACATAAAGGAGATTGTTTTGCGGCTATTCGTGAAAATGATATTGTGATTCATCACCCCTATGAGACATTTGATGTTGTTGTCCAATTTTTACGTCAAGCTGCTTGCGATCCTGATGTTGTGGAAATCAAACAAACACTTTATCGTACATCAAATGATAGTCCAATTGTTGGCGCTTTGATTGAAGCAGCTGAACAGGGAAAGTCTGTGACTGCTTTGGTAGAACTTAAAGCACGTTTTGATGAGGAAGCAAATATTCGTTGGTCCCGGGATCTTGAATGTGCTGGGGTTCAAGTTATTTTTGGTTTTATTGCATTAAAAACGCATGCTAAGATGTCATTAGCTGTGAGACGTGAGGGAAAACGTCTTCGCTCTTATGTTCATCTTGGGACAGGAAATTATCATCCCATTAACGCTAAAACTTATACCGATCTTTCTTTTTTTTCCACGGACGATGATATCGCTCATGATGTTGCGTTATTGTTCAATTATATTGCGCAATATGAGCGTCCAAATGAAACAATGAAGATTGCTTTTTCACCCTTAACATTGCGTGGTCGTATCTTAGAGCATATTGAGGGAGAAATTGTTCATGCACAACAGGGAAGGTTTGCTGCTATTTGGATGAAAGTTAATGCATTGGTTGATCCTGAAATTATTGATGCTTTATATCGTGCCAGTCAAGCAGGGGTGCAAATTGATTTGGTTGTGCGGGGGATATGTTGTTTACGTCCTGGTATTCTAGGAATTTCGGATAATATTCGTGTAAAATCAATTGTCGGGCGTTTTCTTGAACATAGTCGCATTTTTTGTTTTGGGAATGGTCAAGATTTGCCTAATGAAAATGCACTCGTTTACTTAGGCTCTGCTGATATGATGCCTCGTAATTTGGACTATCGTATTGAAATATTGGTTCCGGTTTTTAATAAAATAGTGCGTCAAAAAATTCTTTTACAGATTATGTTAGCTAATATCATTGATAATCAACAAAGCTTTGATATACTTAAGGATGGAACATCAAAACGTATTACACCGCAGATAGGTGAAAGTCTATTTAATGCGCAGGAGTATTTTATGGCCAATACAAGTTTTGCGGGGGAAAATGAGTCTTTTGAGTCTTCTGTTTCGCGCTTGGTTGCGTTGCATCGGCAACGAGCCGAAATACATAAAGACTAAAATCCAATGACATATAGAGATGCTCAAGGTCGGTTAAAAGGGCGTAAGCCTGTTGCTGTTATTGACATTGGCTCAAATTCTGTTCGGTTGGTTATTTATGAGGGGCTTGTTCGATCACCAACAGTTTTATTTAATGAAAAGATTCTTTGTGGTCTCGGTCATGGTGTGGCGAAAACAGGATTTTTAGAAGAAAAATCGATGAAAATGGCGTTGCAAACACTGAAACGGTTTCGTACGCTTTGTCGACAGATTGGGGCAGATGAGGTCTATACTTTAGCAACAGCAGCAGCACGAGATGCACAGAATGGCGTAGCATTTATTCAGCATGCTGAAGATATTTTGCAAAATAAAATATATCTTCTTTCAGGAAGTGAAGAAGCTATGTATTCAGCATATGGAGTTGTGTCTACTTTTTATCAACCAAAAGGTATTTCTGGGGATCTTGGTGGTGGAAGTCTTGAGCTGATTGATATTGATCATTCTGATGTTGGTGAAGGGATAACGCTCCCATTGGGTGGTTTAAGGCTACAGTATATGTCAAATAATGATAGTGCTGTAGCTACAAAAATTGTACATGAGCAATTTTATAAATCGTCTGTTGTTCGTACTCGTAAAGGTATAGCACGTTATTTTTATGCAGTAGGGGGGACATGGCGTAATTTGGCAAAACTCCATATGGCAATGAAACACTATCGGCTTCCTGTTATGCATGGCTATGAAGTTGATGCTGTTGAAATGGAGAACTTTTTACGTCTTGTAGCACGTGGCAATATTGATAATATGAGAGGGATTGCAGCGGTTTCTCAGAACCGTCGAAAACTTTTATCTTATGGAGCAATAGTTCTTATTGAACTCATTCAGTGTATGGAGTTTGAAAAGATAATCTTTTCTGGTGCTGGCGTTCGTGAAGGTTTTCTTTATTCACGATTGCCGCAGGCGATTCGACTTTCAGATCCTCTCATTGCAGCATGCACAGAAATGGCTATTTTACGGGCACGTTCACCAAAACAAGCAGAAGAACTCATTGATTTTACGACGAATGCTTTTGAAGTTTTTGGAATTTCAGAAACGGAAAATGAATGCCGTTATCGTCAAGCCGCTTGTCTTCTTGCGGATATTGGTTGGCGTATACATCCAGATTATCGAGGTAATGAAGCAGCAAATCAAATAGCTTTAGGATCTTATCCAGGAATTTCTCATGAAGGGCGCCTTTACGCGGCGCTTGCTGTTTTTTTTCGCAATACGAGTTTATTGGTTGATAAAGAATCTCTTCCCATTTTTCAATTAGCAACTCAAAATATAATTAAAAAAGCACGTATTCTTGGCGAAACTATGCGTATTGCTCATCTTTTCAGTGCTTCTGTTGCAGGAATTTTACCTCATTTATTGTGGCATAGAAAAGCAGATCATATTATCCTGCAGATCCCAAAGAATTACGCTGGATTATTAGGAGAACGTCCTTTTGGACGATTACAGAAGTTATCAAAAATAATAAAACAACCTCTCGCTTTTGAAATTTTTTGATTTTTTTCCTAATTTATTCGTGTTTTATGTCTTATAATATAGGGCTATTGACGAGGGATAAACTAGGTAGCCTATCATCATGAGCTGGACAATAGGACTTGTTCCATAACGCGCCCATGCTAGACACCACGCAAAGCATTTGTTAATGCCTGAGCATTCATAAAAGAAAACATAATTTTTTATTCTGTTATTTGCGTCACAGGATGGATTTTTCACTTCATAAGCTTCATGTGAAAATGAAAAGTTTTGTCCATTTTTACGTGAAAAGGTTTTCTTTTTATGCTGCGTCGTTATAATGTTTCTGTTTAGCTTGCTCGATTATCTTGATAAGATTCGATTGTAACCAACGCGATAAAAAACAAGTTTTAAAGATTTTGGGAGAGATCCATTGGTTACATGACGCTGGAATGTTGAAATACTCATATGAAACAGTTTTGCACTTTTACGGTCTGTCAAAAGAATATCATTTCAGTCATTATAAAATCCTTTCAATATAAAAAATAGAAATAAATCATAACTATTTATTAACCATGATTTTTGAATCCTTTGAAAGGTGTTTATTTTATAAAAAGCAGCGCTTTATCATATAATTTCTTATGTGAAACTTTATGAGTCTTATTGAGATGAAATGAGAGAATCTTACGATATTCGGAGGTCTAATTCAATATAAATAACGCTAGATTATCGTTAGAAATCAATATATTGCTTTTGTTAGGTATTTTAGTTGTTATGCTGGCTTGTTTTTGATTGTTAGATTGCAATCTCGGTAGTTTTTTAATATGATATGGTGACGTGAGACATTATATCTTTGTTTGTTCCTATTTCTAGGCTGCTATTTTTGTAATGAATGTGCTTTTATATCAGAACTTTTTCTTTTCAAAACTTTTAAATAAGGAGCTGTTTGTTTTTTTAGATTATTTTTAATGGGATTGCTATTTGATTGACCTGATAAAGATTTAGCTATCATTTTAATAAGAGTTTACTATTTAATTTTTTAACTTTGTCAGAAGTAGGCTTTATTTATCCTATTTCCGTTGGCCTATAGGGTATACCAATTGATGTAGATAATGAGTAGCATATAATGGATTTTTCAAAATGAAAATGTAAATTAAAGCTGTTTTGTGTTTATTTTTCCATCGTTACAGTAAAACCCTATCTGGCCCTTTAGCAGTTGTTCGGCTTTTTGTCCAAATATTTCATAGCGCCAGCCATTCATAGCGGGAATATTTTTCTTTATTCCTCCATTGGCAATTTTTTCTAAATCATTAGATGTTGCAATAATTTTAGGGGCAATGCTGTTTTCATTTGCAACAATTTTTAATAACACTTTGAGCAGATCGATAACAGCGGCTGTCGTATCATTGAGTGGATTATGTTTAGGAATGGGGGGTAAAGTAGAAAGATCTACCTCTAATCCTTCGTGGACAGCTTTGATTAATGATTGAGCAATTGAGAGTTTATCCCAATTCTTATTAAGACTGCGCAACCGTTTTAATGCAGATTCATCTTTTGGTTGTTGGGTTGCTATTTCTATAAGACATTCATCTTTTATGATATGACGACGTGGCATATTGTATTTTCGTGCTTCACGTTCCCGCCAAGCTGCTATCTTTTGTAATACAGCAAGTTCACGTGGCTTTTTAATTTTTCCTTTCACTTTTTTCCATGCTTCATCTTCTGGCATATCATAGGTTTTAGGATTTAAAAGGATTGTTATTTCATCGTTCATCCAGTGAGCACGTTGATTTTTTTCTAACCTTTTTTTCAATAACAGGTAAACATCTCTTAAGTAAGTTACATCGGCAAGTGCATAGAGCAGTTGTTTTTCAGACAAAGGGCGGTAACTCCAGTCTGTAAAGCGGGAGGATTTATCAAGATGATGCCCCGTGCAGCGTTGTACAATTTGATCATAGGAGATAGAATCACCAAATCCACAAATTGATCCTGCTATTTGCGTATCAAAGAGAGGGGAAGGAATAACACCTCCAAGATGATAAATTGTTTCAATATCTTGGCGCGCAGCATGAAAAACTTTTACAACTTTTTTATCGATCATAAGGTCAAAAAAAGGTTGTAAATCAATATTTGGTGCTATGGGATCAATCAAAACTGTGACATCTGGTGATGCGAGCTGGATTAAACACAGTTGAGGCCAAAAAGTTGTTTCGCGAATAAACTCAGTATCGACTGTTACAAAATCAGAGGTACGTAGAGCGTTAAGTGCAATTTCAAGATCTGTTGTTTGTGTAATAAGATTCATCATTTTATTATAATTCGATAAATTAAATTTGTGCTTTATTGACTTTATTTCTGAGTTTTTATTCTCATATCTTGACAAATGGTTATTAAAAAGCGTTTGTAGCGCATGTGAATATTATAATCAAAGGCAAAAAACATGCACCGTTATCGCAGTCATCATTGTGCGGCTCTTCGTAGATGTGATGTAGGAACACAAGTTCGTCTTTCGGGGTGGGTTCATCGTGTTCGTGATCATGGAGGGATTCTTTTTGTGGATTTACGTGATCATTTTGGAATCACACAAATTGTTGCTGACCCTGCTTCACCAGCTTTTAAAGTTATTGAAAAAGTGCGTTCTGAATGGGTTATTCGTGTGGATGGGGAGGTATGTGCTCGTTCTGATGAAGTTATTAATGCAACGCTTCCAACAGGTGAGATTGAAATTTTTGCACAAGAGGTAGAAATTCTTTCAAAATCTGATGAGCTTCCTTTACCGGTTTTTGGTGAGCCTGATTATCCAGAAGATATTCGATTAAAATATCGTTTTCTTGATTTGCGTCGGGAGACTATGCACAAAAATATCATGCGTCGGACTGAAATTATTGCGGCTATGAGACGAGCTATGCAAAATAATGGTTTTACGGAATTTACGACGCCACTTTTGACAGCTTCATCGCCGGAAGGCGCACGTGATTTTTTGGTTCCAAGTCGTGTTCATCAGGGAAAATTTTATGCGTTACCGCAAGCGCCACAGCAATATAAACAGTTGTTGATGATGTCAGGTTTTGATCGTTATTTTCAGATTGCTCCATGTTTTAGAGATGAAGATCCAAGGGCCGACCGTCTTCCTGGTGAATTTTATCAATTAGATGTTGAAATGAGTTTTGTTGAGCAAGAAGATGTTTTAGCAACTATGGAACCTATTATGCGTTCTATTTTTGAAGAATTTGCAGATGGAAAGACTGTGACACAAAGCTTTCCTCGCATTTCCTATGATGAAGCAATGCGAAAATATGGTTCTGATAAGCCTGATCTGCGTAATCCGATCATTATGGAAGATGTTTCTCAGCATTTTTATAATTCTGGTTTCAAAGTCTTTGCTCAAATTTTAGCGAATGATGAGAATGCACAAGTGTGGGCTATTCCAGCTAAAACGGGTGGAAGTCGTGCTTTTTGTGATCGTATGAATGTATGGGCACAAGGCGAGGGGCAACCAGGGCTCGGCTATATTTTCTGGCGTGAAGAAGAAGGAAAATTTGAAGGAGCAGGGCCTATCGCCAAAAATATTGGTGAACAGAGGACTGAAGCAATCCGTATACAGCTTGGACTTGAAAGTGGGGACGCCTGTTTTTTTGTAGCTGGCGATCCAAAAAAGTTTTCATCTTTTGCCGGAGCAGCACGCACAAGGGTAGGGGAAGAATTAGATCTTCTTGATAGAGATAGTTTCTCTTTGGCGTGGATTGTTGATTTTCCATTTTTTGAATGGAATGAAGATGAAAAAAAGATTGATTTTGGACATAATCCTTTTTCCATGCCTCAAGGGGGAGAAAATGCTCTTGCCTGTCAAGATCCTCTTACTATTAAAGCCTTTCAATATGATCTTGTTTGCAATGGTTATGAAATTGCATCAGGTGGAATTCGTAATCACTTACCAGAAATGATGCTTAAAGTTTTTGAACTTGTAGGACTTTCTAAGGAAGTTGTGAAAGATCGTTTCGGTGGTCTTTATCGTGCATTCCATTATGGGGCTCCGCCACATGGTGGTATGGCTGCGGGAATTGACCGCATCATTATGCTGTTGCAAGGTGTTAAAAATTTGCGTGAAGTTGCTTTATTTCCTATGAATCAACAGGCGCTTGATCTTTTGATGAGTGCTCCGTCTGATGTTTCTCCTACACAATTACGTGATTTAGGAATCCGCATGGCTCCTACTCACAAAAATAGCTCATAAAGTTGATAATGGATTGTTTTCATCTTTTCTACGTAGAGTGAAGTTTTGATGCCTCTCAAGAGCATCGGTGTGTGTGTACTGTTTGTAAAATTTAGATAGGCAAAACGCTATTGTTTAATTTTTTACGAGGCATTTTTATTGCTTGTTTCTATAGAGACTCTTCTCCTTGTGATAGGTGAGAAAATAATTATGATTGCTTGATCATGAATAAATTAGAAATGAAAGAATTCTATAATATTCGGGAGTCTCATTTTATTTGAAAAAAAATAAATTATCTTTACATGTCAATACATTATTTATTTTTTTATTGAAGTTTTTACAACGTTGTAGCAGAGAATTGTGTCTCTTCGTTTTTATGAGAATAATGTGATTTTCCATTCTATCGACTTACTCTGAAAAGCTTAAATTTCATAAGCTTTGAACATTTTTTTAGTTTTTCATAGAAAAACTGAAGGGGATTGTTATACAATTTATCTGTATAATAAAAGATGATGTTTGAAAGCTGCTTTTGTCATTCCAGAAAAGATGAAATAACTCTTTGTGGGCAGTTAAATTATCGTCGGATTTGACAAAGCTTTCAATAAATTACTTAGGGCAAGGGGGAAGGATATGTATAAATTTTTCAAATTGATATAATTTTCTATTCATGTTCTAATTGCAGCGTTTGTTTTTATGTAATTGACTTTTAATAAAAAAGCCGACTCATAGAAGATTTCATTAAATAAATCCTATAAAATAATTTCTTATTATTGTGGGAATTGTTGTTTTAATACTATGTCTGATAAAATGAATTTACCTTTTGATAAAGAACATATTGAACCAATAGAATTACGTTCTGCTTTACAGGAACGTTATTTGGCTTATGCACTTTCTACGATTACACACCGTGCATTGCCTGATGTACGTGATGGATTGAAGCCGGTCCACCGGCGGATTGTTCATGCGATGCGTCTTCTCAAACTAAATCCTGGACAGTCTTATGCGAAATGTGCGCGGATTGTTGGTGATGTCATGGGAAAATTTCATCCTCATGGGGATGCGTCTATTTATGATGCCTTGGTGCGCTTGGCTCAAAGTTTTGCTGTTCGTTATCCGTTAGTTGATGGGCAAGGCAATTTTGGTAATATTGATGGTGATAATGCTGCTGCCATGCGTTATACGGAAGCACGTATGACTGAAGTGGCTGCATTGTTACTTGAAGGAATTAATGAGAATGCTATTGATTTTCGTTTAACCTATAATGAGGAAGATGAAGAGCCTGTTGTTTTACCAGGAGCTTTCCCTAATCTTTTAGCAAATGGTTCTTCTGGTATTGCTGTTGGTATGGCAACATCTATTCCCCCCCATAATGTTGCTGAGCTTTGTGATGCAGCACTCCATTTGATTGCGCATCCCGATGTAAATGATGAGGAATTAAATCAATTTGTTCTTGGTCCTGATTTTCCGACGGGGGGAATTTTAGTTGAACCTAAAAAAAGTATTGAGGAATCCTATCGTGTTGGGCGTGGATTTTTTCGCTTGCGTTCACGTTGGCATCAGGAGCCTGGTAGCCGTGGTTCTTATGTGATTGTTGTGACTGAAATTCCCTATCAGATTCAAAAGTCACGTCTTATTGAAAAAACAGCAGAGTTATTGCTTGCACGCCGATTGCCAATGCTTGAGGATATCCAAGATGAATCAGCAGAAGATATCAGAATCGTGCTGGTTCCTAAAAATCGGTCGGTTGATCCGGAGCTCCTCATGGAGTCTCTTTTTAAATTGACTGACTTTGAAGTAAGATTTCCCCTTAATCTGAATGTTTTGTCTTTGGGAAAAATACCTAATGTCCTTTCTTTGCGAGAAAGTTTGAAGCAATGGCTTGAACATCGTCAGGAAGTGCTTATTCGTCGCTCTCATTATCGGCTGGATCAAATTGATAGCCGATTGGAAATTCTTCATGGATATCTGATTGCCTATTTAAATCTCGATGAGGTCATTCAGATTATTCGTGAAGATGATGAACCGAAAAAGAAGCTGATTAATCGGTTTGAATTAACAGAAAATCAAGCTGAAGCTATTCTTAATATGCGCTTGCGTTCTTTGCGTAAGCTTGAGGAATTTGAAATTCGTAAAGAATTTGAAAGTTTGAAAGCTGAAAAAGAAAAGCTAAAGAATTTGTTAGCTTCTCCTATAAAACAGTGGAAAATAATTTCAGAAGAAATCAAAAAAGTTCGAAACACTTTTGGTCCTGAAACACTCTTGGGGAAAAGACGTACGACGTTTGAAGAGGCACCAAGACATGATCTTGATGATATTCAACAAGCAATGATCGAAAAAGAACCGATTACTATTGTTATTTCTGAAAAGGGGTGGATGCGCGCTTTGAAGGGACATTTGACCGATTATAAAGCACTTTCTTTTAAAGAAGGAGACAGTTTAAAGTTAGCCTTTCCAGCATTTACGACCGACAAGATTGTGCTGATCAGTACGGGGGGGAAGTTTTTTGCTATTGGTGCAAATAATTTACCTGGAGGGCGGGGACATGGTGAACCTATTCGTCTCTTAGTTGATATGGATGATGAGCACGATGTTCTCACAGCTTTTGTGCATCACGCCGAGGAAAAATTGCTTTTGGTTTCATCTCACGGTAATGGTTTTATTGTTTCTTCTGCAGAAGTGATCGCCAATACACGAAAAGGAAAGCAAGTGATGAATGTGAAAGCTCCTGATAAGGTAAAGCTTTGTGTTCCGGTAAATGGTGATCATGTTGCTGTAGTCGGTGAAAACCGTAAAATGCTTATTTTTTCTATTGAACAAATACCAGAAATGAATCGCGGTAAGGGTGTTCGTTTACAGCGTTATAAAGAAGGTGTTGTTGTTGATGCCAAGACTTTTAATTTATCAGAAGGCTTAAGTTGGCAAGATACAGCTGAACGAATCTTTAACCGTCAAGCTGATGATCTCATTGAATGGATGGGAATGCGTGCGGGCGTCGGGCGTTTGGTTCCAAGAGGATTTCCAAAATCAGGAAAATTTATCAATTAAATGTATTTTATACACGGGAAAGTTCCCTATGGTTTTATGATTGTGTAAGATATTAATTTATAAAGATAATTTATTATTTTTATATTGAACGAAAAACCTAAAGCGTAAGTTTTTTCTATTTCGATCTTGTTCAGGTTAAATCAATCAAAACTGTTTTTTAACATTACAGCATTTATAGGTGCTGTCGTGAAATGATTTGATATTTCGAGAGTTGTACCTTTAAACAAACAATGTGAATGTTTAACACAAGAGTGTTCTATTTGGAGATGTTTTATTTTGTCTGATAGGTTTATCTTCTTATTGTTCAAGAGAGATGTTATTAATCTTTCGTAGTAATATTTATTCGTTAGGATTACTATGATATTGCCTAAAAAGATGACCACGTTCAGCCCATAAGACGAGAAGTATGGCAGTGAGACTCAGAAAGAAAAATCCTGCTGAGTTTGGGATGGTTGTTTCATCAAATTGTTGGGCAATAAAAAAGCTGAGTCCTGCACCGATAGATGTTTGAAGAAAGCCGGATACAGAAGAAGCTGTTCCAGCAATTTCTCCCACAGATTCGAGAGAGAGTGTATTGAAATTGGCCATAATGCCACCGCAGGCAAACATCAATATACAGAATAACAGCATGTAAAAAGCAAAAGGAAGGATACCATCTGTTAAGATAGAGCCAATAAACCATACACATGAAGTGATACAAAAGAGCAAAAGCATAGTATGAGCAATACGCCGCATTCCAAGGCGTCCAACGAGTTGAGAGTTCATGAATGATGAGAAAGCCTGAAATGCAGCACCAACTGCAAAGGCAATAGGGAACCAAAGTCCTAGATTATAGATCCCTTCATACGTTTGTTGTGATGTATTAACGGCGGTAAAGATACAGCCTAAAATAATCGAAGTTGCTAGTGTATAGCAAAGTGTTGTGCGATTGGTTATTACAATCCATAAATTATGTTTGACTGAAGAAAAGGAAAGAGAGCGTTGCGCATAAAGAGTTTCCGGCAAGCGGAATTGAATCCAAATCATCAACCCGAAACCAATCATTGCCATGAAAATAAAAATATATTGCCAATGTCCGAGCTGTAAAATGATCTGTCCTGTTGCGGGACCAACCATTGGTGCAACAAGAAAAACCATCATAACAATAGACATAACTTCTGCCATTTTTCGACCACTGTAAAGATCACGTACGACGGAAACTGTAAGAACCCGCATAGCAGCTCCTCCAATACCTTGTAAGATACGCAAAATAAGTAAGAGAGAAAAATCAGTTACAAAGGCACAGCCAATCGCCGTAAATGAATAAAAAGCAAGACCAATAAGAATAAGTTTACGTCGTCCATACCTATCGCTTATTGGACCGAAAAATATTTGAGCAATACCATAGCTAATAAGATAACTCGAAATGATATAATGTTGATCATTTTCATTGAGAACATTTAAACCATCTAAAATATTAGGCATAGCTGGCAGCATAATATCAACAGCTATAGCGTTAATAGCCATGAGCGAAGCAATAAGAATAACAAATTCTTTATAGCCAATTTTTTTTCTAATCGCATCACTATGCGTTTGTTCATCGACTGAATATGACATATGGCATCCTTGAAATAGAAATTTCGTCTGAAAACAGCTCTTTTTAAGAGTCTGAATAAAATGAAAGATACCTATGATTGATTACAGGGAATATTTTTTTCTTTCAAAAGTTCCTGTAACTCATTGTTTTGAAACATCTCTTTAACAATATCACAGCCTCCGACAAATTCACCCTTGATATACAGCTGTGGAATTGTTGGCCAATTTGAGTAATCTTTAATTCCTTGACGCAATTCGTTAGAAGTTAAGATATTAATTCCTTTATAATTCAATCCTAAATAGTCAAGGATTTGAACAACTTGTCCTGAAAACCCGCATTGCGGAGCATCAGGTGTTCCTTTCATGAATAAAATGACGTCGTTTGTTTTAATCTCGTTGTCAATAAAATCATGAACAGTGGTCATTTTTATCCCTCGATATTTCAGATTTTTATAAGTGTGTAATTTATATTCATACTGTTTTTAATCGTATTAAATGAGTGAATGCAAGAAGAAATTTTAGATTATTTTGGGATATTTGTTTGCAACATTAAGGCGTGAAGGTCATTTCCCATATTGCCTTTAAGGGCATCATAGACCATTTTATGTTGTTGAACACGGGTTTTACCACGAAAACTTTCAGAAATAACTTCTGCAGCATAATGTTCCCCATCTCCAGCAAGATCACGAATTGTTACAGTAGCATCAGGAATGCCTTCACGAATAAGCGTTTCAATTGCATGGGCACTCATTGCCATCATTATTCTCCTATGTTGTTCATTTTTTTATAAAGGCTGTTTAAGAGAAAAACAATTTTTACTCTTCACCCATAAATTGTGGAAACCAGTTTTCATAGGCTTTTGTGAGTTTGTCTATAGAAAGTTTTAGTATTCCATCTATATCAAGTGCATCACCTGCAACTTGACCTAGCTCTGTTAAAGAAACTGCACTTATTTGTGCGAGCTCTTTAAGACTATTAAGAGAGTGAGGTTTGACGGCTAAAAGATAACGTCCTTGGTCTTCTCCAAAAAGTTCTGCATGATGGGGTGATTTATTGCTTAATTTTACTTTGATTCCTTTACCTGCTTTAATCACCATTTCAGCAAGTGCTATCGCTAATCCTCCGTCAGAAATGTCATGAGCAGCATGAACAAAACCACGATGTATGACATCTCGAATAAATTGACCATGCTTTTTTTCAAGTTGTAAATCTACAGGGGGGGGGGCACCTGCATCAATATTTAAAATGTTACGTGCATAGATTGATTGTCCTAAATGGGAGCCGCAATTTCCTACTAAAACAAGAATATCTCCATTTTGCATACCACTTATTGTTACCATTTTAGACCAATCATTAAGAAGACCTACACCAGCAATTGTGGGGGTTGGAAGAATGGCATCCCCATTTGTTTCGTTGTAAAGAGAAACATTGCCTGAAACGATAGGAAAATCGAGGATTCTACAAGCTTCTCCTATACCTTTAATAGCAAAAACCAGCTGTCCCATAATTTCAGGTTTTTCAGGGTTACCAAAATTGAGATTATCTGTAGCAGCCAGTGGTGTTGCACCTGTCGTACTAATGTTTCGCCAGCATTCTGCGACAGCTTGTTTTCCTCCTTCATAAGGGTCTGCTTCACAATAGCGAGGTGTTACATCAGAAGAAAAAGCAAGAGCACGTTTGCTGTTGTTTCCTAAACGGATAACGCCTGCATCACCTCCTGGACAAACAAGGCTATTTCCTTGGATAAGAGTATCATATTGTTCATAAACCCATCGCCGAGAACTTTGATCAGCAGAATTCAATAAGCTCAGAAGCGCATCACCAAGATTTTCAACTTTTTTGACGTCTTCTGCTTTCAAGGATGTTTTTTTTGCCGGCTCACTCCAAGGACGATCATAAACAGGCGCTTCATCACCAAGCTCTTTGATGGGAAGATTGACAACTTCTTCCCCTTGATGAGATACACGAAAACGTAAATCATCGGTTGTTTTCCCAATGATAGAAAAATGCAGCCCCCACTTATGAAAAATTGCTTCTGCTTGCTTTTCTAGTTCTGGTTTAAGAACCATGAGCATGCGCTCTTGACTTTCAGAAAGCATCATTTCATAGGCTGTCATGTTTTCTTCTCGAACAGGAACTGTATCGAGATTAAGCTGTATCCCTAGATTTCCTTTTGCACCCATTTCAACGGCAGAAGAGGTAAGTCCTGCTGCCCCCATATCTTGAATAGCAACTACGGCTCCAAGTTCCATGAGCTCTAAACATGCTTCAAGAAGACATTTTTCTGTAAAAGGATCACCTACTTGAACAGTTGGGCGTTTTTCACTGATTGAATCATCAAATTCAGCAGAGGCCATTGTTGCCCCACCGACACCATCACGTCCTGTTTTTGCACCAAGGTAAACAACAGGGAGTCCGATGCCTTGTGCTTTAGAATAAAAAAGGGCGTCTGTCTTTGCAATACCGGCGACAAAAGCGTTAACAAGGATATTGCCATTATAACGCTCATCAAAATTTACTTCTCCACCAACCGTTGGAACACCAAAAGAATTGCTGTAACCACCTATTCCAGAAACAACACCAGAAACAAGATGGCGTGTTCGTGGGTGATCAGGAGCACCAAATCGCAATGCATTTATAGCAGCAACAGGACGGGCTCCCATTGTAAAGACATCACGTAAAATACCACCAACACCTGTCGCTGCACCTTGATAAGGTTCAATATAAGAAGGGTGGTTATGGCTTTCCATTTTGAAAACAACACATTGTCCTTCGCCAATATCAACAACACCAGCATTTTCACCAGGTCCTTGGATGACACATTTTCCTTCTGTCGGAAGAGTTTTTAGCCATTTTTTAGATGATTTATAGGAACAATGCTCGTTCCACATTGCAGAAAAAATTCCTAGTTCAGTAAATGTGGGTTCTCTACCGATTAACGTCAGGATACGTTGATATTCATCTTCTTTTAGCCCGTGTTGTGCAATGAGTTCTGGTGTAATAGTGATGTTATTGCAAGGCTTCATGAGTATTTATCCGTCAAATTAATCGAAATTTAGTATTTTTATTTTTTTACCTAGCAGCTTATATTATAAACAATAATGTTGTTTAATAATAAAAATATTTATAGACAGTAAGCTAAAGATTTTGTCCGTTTGTTTGGTGGGATTTAAGACTAAAAATGGTCTTAAATAATTATGTGTTTAGAAAATAATATCCATTGTTGTTTGTGAAGAGCTTTGTTTATAGATTTATGATGCGAGAAATGGTATAAATCCTTGTTTTTTTAAATTATGGAGCGCGAGTACTTTTGCAGCATTATCCATTTACTAACTCTAAAGCACTTTGAAAAAGTAAACGACCGTCAGTACCTCCGTGGGCGGGTTCAATAAAGTTTTCAGGATGGGGCATCATACCAAGAATATTACCAACTTTATTAACAATACCAGCAATATCTTTCATTGAGCCGTTCGGGTTTGTATTTTCTGCATAGCGAAAAACAATTTGTTCATTGTCTTCCATTTGTTTCAATGTTTCACTATCAACAAAATAATTTCCGTCATGATGGGCAACAGGACAACGAATAATTTGTCCTTTAGAATAATATCGAGAAAATTTTGTCTTGGCGTTAACGACTTCAAGTTTGATTTCACGACAAACAAATTTTAAAGAAGCGTTACGCATTAAAGTACCGGGTAATAATCCTGCTTCCAACAAAATTTGAAATCCATTACAGATACCTATTATTGTCGTACCTTCTTGTGCTTTTTCACGAATGGCTTTTAAGACGGGAGTTCGCGCTCCAATTGCACCACATCTTAAGTAGTCGCCATAGGAAAAACCACCAGGAATAATAATAACATCTACATCTGGAATTGTTGTTTCTGTTTGCCAAATTTTTAGTGGCTCAACTCCCGTTATATGATGTAATGCTGCAATCATATCTCGATCACGATTTAATCCAGGAAGTTGAATGATGGCAGTTTTCATGAGCGTTTCACTTACAGAAGTTCGATTGTATAATTTTCAATGACAGTATTTGCGAGTAACTCTTCACACATTTGTTCAAGTTTTTTCTTTGCAGTTTCAGAAGGTAGATCATCAAGAACAATATCAAAAACCTTTCCTTGACGAATAGATTGAATGCCTTCGAAAGCCAAACTTTTTAAAGCACCGACAATCGCTTCTCCTTGTGGATCAAGAACGCTTTCTCTTAAAGTAACTGTAATGCGTGCTTTCATTTTTTGCTTCCTGCTTTTTAAAAGAACCTCTCCTTTGAAGAGGGGTGTTTGTATAAGGTGATGTTTTTTACCTTGTTTTTACTTTACGAGAACGGGACCACTTGGTCGTGTTGGTTCGTTTTCATTTATAATACCAAGACGTTTGGCAACTTCTTGATAGGCATTAATAAGCCCTCCCATATCACGACGAAAACGGTCTTTATCCATTTTTTCTTGTGTGTGCATATCCCATAGTCGTGCAGAATCAGGAGAGATTTCATCAGCAAGAACAATGCGCATTGTTTCATCTTCCCACAGGCGACCAAATTCCATTTTAAAATCAATTAATTGGATGTTAACACCGGCAAAAAGCCCAGAAAGAAAATCATTAATACGAATTGAAAGTTGCATGATATCTTCTATCTCTTGTGGGACAGCCCACCCAAAAGCTGTGATATGTTCTTCCGTTACCATAGGATCATCGAGAGAATCATTTTTATAGTAGAATTCAATGATGGATTGCGGAAGCGGGGTTCCTTCTTCCAGTCCTAAACGCTTAGCAAGAGAGCCGGCAGCAACATTGCGAACAACAACTTCCAACGGAATGATTTCCACCGCTTTAATAAGCTGTTCGCGCATGTTTATACGTTTGATAAAATGTGTTGGGATGCCCAAACGTCCAAGATGGCTAAAAATATGTTCCGAAATTCGGTTGTTTAAAACCCCCTTTCCGTCGATAATTTCATGTTTTTTTGCATTAAAGGCAGTTGCATCATCTTTAAAAAATTGAATATAAGTCCCTGGTTCAGGTCCTTCATATAAAATTTTAGCCTTGCCTTCATAAATACGGTGGCGACGATTCATCATGATTCTCTATTTATCTTGAGAGGTTTTTAATAACATTGATAAATGATACTATCCTAATTGATAGAATTTCTCAATGATATTGCTATGATACTTTTATAATTTTTATCATTACACGTTTATCCAAAGGTGAAGATACATAAGCGATGAGAAAGAAGATCACCTCTTTTGGATCAAATTTTTGCAAGAAAGTGAGAGAGGACCATAAGCCCTTCAGGCCAAGGTCCGTGTCCGGATTCTGCGTTAATATGGCCAGAATACCCAGCATCAACAAAGAGTGATCCCCAATCATTGGCAATTTTTTCTGCTACTGAAAATTGACAAAACTCATCGTTGCGACTGGCTATGACAATAGAAGGAAAAGGAAGCTTTTGGCGATGATAGGGGCCAAATGTCATTAAATGTTTGGGACGTATTTTTTCATTGGCGACATCTGGAGGGGCAACAAAGAAAGCGCCACAAATTTTTTCTGTATTGTGTACAGTTGCATGAATAACACTGGGAACTCCTAATGAATGAGCAATAAGCATAACAGGTCTTTGAGCTTTTGCGATGGCGGTTTTAACTTTGTTAACCCACTCTTCACAAACAGGCTTTGACCAATGGAGTTGTTCAATGCGGCGGGCTGTCGACAATTTTTTTTCCCAGCGTGTTTGCCAATGATCTGGACCAGATCCTTTGTAGCCAGGAACAATAAGAATATCGAGTTGATTTGCTTTCATGAATTGTTTTCTTTGTTACAACAGATTTTTGATCATAGGTGGAATGGATTTTGGTTTTCTATGTCGCTTTATTGTTCTTCAAAAACACGTTTAAAAATCGTATTGATATGTTTGGTGTGGTAAGAAAGATCAAATTTTTCGCGAAGCTCTTCTTCACTTAAAGCTTTGGTAACATCTTTATCGTTGAGGAGTTCTTCTAAAAAATCTTTTCCTTGTTCCCAAACTTTCATCGCATTTCGTTGTACAATCCGATAAGAATCTTCACGACTAATCCCTGCTTGTGTGAGTGCTAAAAGAACCCGTTGTGAGTGAACAAGACCGCGGAATTTATTGAGATTTTTTTGCATATTTTCTGGATAGACAATGAGATTTTCAATGACAGATGTGAGGCGAGAAAGAGCAAAATCAAGTGTAATAGTCGCATCTGGAGCAATATAACGCTCAACAGATGAATGGGAAATATCACGTTCATGCCAAAGAGCTACATTTTCCATGGCTGGGAGTGCAAATGCACGTACCATACGGGCTAATCCAGTTAAATTTTCTGTTAAAATTGGATTACGTTTATGAGGCATTGCCGATGAACCTTTTTGCCCAGGTGAGAAATGTTCCTCTGCTTCAAGAACTTCTGTTCGTTGTAAATGGCGTATTTCTATTGCTAGCCTTTCAATAGAGGAAGCAATAACACCAAGTGTTGCAAAAAACATAGCATGACGATCTCTTGGTATTACTTGGGTGGAAACCGGTTCAGCACGCATCCTCAAGGCTTTTGCTACATGTGCTTCAACGCGTGGATCGATATTTGCAAAAGTTCCTACAGCTCCTGAAATCGCGCAAGTAGAAATTTCTTCTCGTGCGGCAAGAAGACGTTTGCGACAACGGGAAAATTCAGCGTATGCAAGAGCAAACTTGATTCCAAATGTTGTCGGTTCGGCATGAATGCCATGACTCCGCCCAATGGTGATTGTCTCTTTATGCTCAAAAGCCCGTCTTTTTAATGCTTCAAGAAGTTGGTCTATATCCTCTAGCAAAATATCACTCGCACGCATCAATTGAATGTTCAGCGTTGTATCGAGAACATCAGATGATGTCATGCCTTGGTGGATAAAACGTGCTTCTGGTCCAATGAATTCAGCTAGGTGGGTTAGAAATGCGATAACATCATGTTTGCTAATTGCTTCAATTTCATCAATGCGATTGATATCAAATTTAGCTGCTGCCCCTTTTTCCCAAATGACTTTGGCGGCTTCTTTCGGAATAATCCCTAATTGAGCAAGGGCATCACAGGCATGGGCTTCAATTTCAAACCAAATACGATATTTTGTTTCAGGAGACCAAATTGTTACCATTGCAGGGCGGGAATAACGTGCGATCATCATTTTTTTCCTTGTTGTGAGAGGATTGCGGCTTGCCGCAATGCATTAATACGTGTTTTGTAAAGCTCTTTATTTCCATCTTTATAAATTGCAGAGCCTGCGACAAATACATTTGCACCAGCTTTTGCAGCTATCCCAATTGTATCAACGGTGATACCACCATCAACTTCAAGATCAATAGGGCGGTTTGCAATCATGCTTTTAACGCGCTTAATTTTATCTTTTATTTCTGGAATAAAACTTTGTCCACCAAAACCGGGATTGACCGTCATGATGAGAATGAGATCTAATTGATCAAGCAAATATTCAAGGATATGTTCAGGGGTGCTTGGATTGAGTGCGATTCCTGCTTTTTTCCCCATTTTTTTGATTGTTTGTAATGAACGATGAAGATGTGGACCTGCTTCAGCATGAATAGTTATAATATCTGAACCTGCTTTTGCAAAAGCTTCTAAATAAGGGTCTACTGGTGCGATCATCAGGTGGACATCAAATATTGCTTTTGTTAATGGGCGCAGAGCTTTGACGATTTCAGGACCAAAGGTGATGTTAGGAACAAAGTGCCCATCCATAATATCAAGATGAAGCCAATCTGCACCAGCATCAACAACATCTAACATTTCTTGTCCAAGTTTAGAAAAATCAGAAGCCAAGAGAGAAGGCGAAATGAGATGTGCATGGGGCATTAAAATCTCCTTAGATTGGCAGTTTTTATCATATCGCTGTGTATACACAAATATTTTTTGTGTTATGACGGAAAAGAAAAAATATGTATTATAGGTCTTTTTATGGAAAGATCGCTTGAAATTTTAAAGCTTTATAAGTGAAAGATATGTCGAATCATAAAACATATTTGATGCCTGAACTTCAACATAAACATACTATTGCGGTTTCTTCCCAAGAATATCGAGATGCCATGAGTCTTTTTGCAGGAGCTGTGCATATTGTGACAACAAATGGTATTAAGGGAAGACGCGGGGTGACTGTTTCGGCGTGTTGTTCTTTATCTGATAATCCTCCAACCCTTCTTGTTTGTCTCATGCGCCATAATTTAAAGAATCAGGTGTTTATGGAGAATGGAAATTTTTGTGTTAATAGCTTGGCAGGAAAACATCGCTCATTAGCGGATGTTTTTTCGAGGCGTTGCAATTCTACACAAAATGAGCGTTTTGATGTTGCTCAATGGGGAGCTTTGCAAACGGGGGCGCCTAGTCTTTCAGACGCTCTAGCGTCGTTTGATTGTCGTTTGATTTGTTGGCACGAACACGCAACCCATTGTGTTTTGATTGGTGAGGTTGTTGCAATCAACTGTAATAAAGAAAAAGATGCTTTGATGTATTTGAAACGTGAATATCACACTTTGCCTTTATAAAGATTTTATTTTTTTGCATTGATGAAATGATTTATTGTTGCTTCATTTAGATTTTAAACAATGTAGAGAGTAGGGGAGGGATGGCTCTGATATCTGATTTCCTTCTTTTTAAAGTTTTTCAATAAGCGAGAAAAATGATTTTGGATGAGATTTGATCAAGAATTCAATCTACATAAAAAAGCGATCAAACCTAAACAGTGCATTTAGATATATTCGTCGATTGTTATGAAAAAACATTTTACTCTTGTGTTGATGGGTATTGCACAATATATAGACCGCACATAGCATATGTGGAGGTTTTTTATTGCATGAGCGAAGAGATTGATGGTCAATATCGCCCTAGTGAAGATGAGCCTTTTATGAATGAGCGGCAAAAGGCGTATTTTCGTGCTAAATTGGTTTCTTGGAAGAATGATATATTAAAAGAAGCTCGTGAGACTTTGGAAAATTTGCAGGAAGAGAATGTTGGTCAGCCCGATTTGACTGATCGGGCTTCTTGTGAAACTGATCGTACAATCGAATTACGTGCTCGTGATCGTCAGAGGAAACTTATTTCAAAAATAGATGCTGCTTTAGAGCGCATTGATAATGGGACATACGGTTTTTGTGAAGAAACCGGCGAACCCATTAGTATAAAGCGTCTTGAGGCTCGGCCGATAGCCGTTTTGTCATTGGAAGCGCAAGAACGTCATGAACGACGTGAAAGAGTTTATCGCGATGATTAAGGTTATTGAGATGATAAACAAACGAAATTCGTGGTGATAAAATTGTATATTTTATTTTTGAGGGGTAGGAATGAATAAAGATGGTTCTTGCCGCCCCTCAATTTCGGCGGTGATGGCTGAATCTTTTACCGCTTGATTCGTAAAAGGAGAGGGACTTTTATCCGATATATCGTTTCTTTCTGGAAGGGCGGAATTTAGATGTGTGTGTGTTTCTCTTTTTTGTATTTTTGATGTACCAGTAATATCAGATTCTACAACCACATCTGTTAATCCGCCAATAAGGAGCAAATGTTCTTTATTATCGCAACGGACTAAAACAAGGCGGCGTGCCCGATCTATAGAAATTACTTCACATAATGCTAATCGTGATAGACTTTTTTTTCTATTAATGCTGTATCTTCCCGTACTTAAGCGACGTAAAAACACGATAATTACGGTAATAGCTGCGATTGTTATTATAAAAAGCAAAAAGCTTATCGTTATGTTTGCAGCAAATACACCTATTTGCTCTGATAACCAGATATACATAGATTTTCTCCCATTTTGGATGGAAATATTATTTTTTATTGAGATAAATTTATAAACATACCCTCAAAAGGTTCACTTATAATGGTAAGAAATAAACTTTTGAATATTAAGCGAGCTTATCTTAGATAATATCATAGCATATACTTTATAACAACATAACAACGAATATAAAGGAAGTTTTGTGACATAAGAAATAGCTATAAGCTAAGGCAAAGAGAGATGGATAAAGATTTTGAGAATAATGAAAGATCAGCGTCTTCGTTTCATCGGAGAGTTGTGATTTTTGGTGTTGTTTTTGTATTAGGTTTTCTTTTCATTGTGGGTATTTTAGGTTTTTTTTATACACAAAACTATTTGCAACAGGCGATATCAATATCTTTTTTGATTCTAGCAATGATCGGTGTTGCAACACTCGTTTTGTGTGGAATGGGAATTTTAAGATATCATGTGTGGTTGCATGAAGATTTTGATTTTAGCATCTTTAATAGGAGCGATGATGCAATTGTAATCTCTGATCTTTCTGGTTTTGTTTATTATTCTAATCAAAACTATCGAAAAATTCTGACCTATAAGCCTGAAGTGTCTTGTTATAGGGTTATTGCGGATCTTCCAGGAGCTGGTGGACTCTCGTACCGCTTAAAGGTTGCAGCCTGTAATAATCTTGCAGCGCAAGAGGAATTAAGAGTAGAACAGCCAATTTTTACTGATTCTACACCAAAAAAATCTGTTTGGTATAATATTTCCGTTCAACCTATCACAAAACAGAAAAAAAAGCTTTTATTTTGGCGTATTACTGATATTTCGCACTTACAACAAACGCGAGAAGTTTTTTTCTCGAACCTTCAAGAGGCTATCAATCACTTGGATCAAGCTTCTATTGGTTTTGTATCCGTTAATAAACAAGGAACTATTCTTTATGCCAATGCGACTTTTGCAGAATGGTTCTCAATTGATTTAGCGAATTTCTCAATTGGTCAACATAATTTTGATTCGTTATTTGATAGCGTTGGTGCTAAGAGCTCATGGAGTGATATCTGTTTGCAAACCAACAGATATCAAAGTTCAGGTTACTCTTTACCTTATAGGTTTTCGTTATGTTTAAATTCATACACGACTTGTGAGAAAATATTCCATTGTCTTATATCTGTTTCTTCTCTCTTAGAAGAGGAGGACATTTATCGTATTGTGATCATTCCACAACAAGTACAAAAAGAAGAAGATGATCAATTAAAATTACCCAGTATATTAGGAGAATATTTTGATGCGAGTCCTTTTGCAATAGCTGTGGTGGATCATGCAGGGCAATTGGTTCATATGAATAAAGCTTTTTCATCACTTACGGGATGTATGGACAAAGCTGTCAATTTTTATGATGTTATTTCTCGTCGTGATTGTGTGCAGTTAGAGCGTTCTTTTCAGAGAATTGCGACAAATAAAAATTATTTTGTTTCTCTAGAAACTGTTTTAGAAAAAAATGAAGAATGCCATTTACGGCTCCATATTATGTCTGTACCGCCCTATCACGGTGATGCATTGCAAGATTTGCTTATTATCTCTGTGATTGAAACAACCGAACAAAAAACTCTTGAAGATAAAATGATGCAAAGTCAGAAGATGCAAGCTGTAGGACAATTGGCTGGCGGCATTGCTCATGATTTTAATAATGTTTTAACAGCAATTTTAATGTCGTGTGATCTTCTTTTAAATACGCATCGTAGTTCTGATCCTGCTCATGCTGATCTGATCAATATTAAAAACAATGCTAATCGTGCAGCTGCTCTTGTCCAGCAATTGTTAGCGTTTTCTAGAAAGCAAACACTTCGACCTGAAGAAATTGATTTTACTGAATTTTTATCAGATATCCGCAATCTTATTTTACCACTTTTGGGGAATAATATTCAGTTAAAAATTATCCATGGAAGAGATTTGTGGAGCGTTGAAGTTGATCAAGCATCTTTTCAGCGTGTTATTATGAATTTGGTTATTAATGCGCGTGATGCCATGTTAGATGGAGGTATTGTTACGATTGCGACAAATAATATTACAAAGCAACAAAGTGCTGAATTTAATCATCTTGGATTAGCAATTGGCGAGTATGTGCAATTGACTATTTCAGATACAGGGGCTGGTATATCTGCTGCTATACAAGAAAAAATGTTTGAGCCATTTTTTACAACAAAAGAAGTTGGAAAAGGAACAGGACTTGGTTTATCAATGGTTTATGGAATTATCAAGCAGAGCGGTGGGTATATTTATTGTGAAAGTAAAGAAGGTGAAGGAGCAACATTTCATATTTTTCTTCCCCGTTATATCCCCAATATAAAAGGAGAAATTTCTCAAAAGATTGAAAAAGATGAAGAGAAAGATAAAAATATAGACTTAACAGGATCTGCGACTGTTTTATTGGTTGAAGATGAAGATGCGGTCAGAATGGGGGGGGTAAGAGCTCTTCAAATGAGAGGATATACGGTTTTAGAGGCAGCAAGTGGGGTGGAAGCACTCTCTATTCTTGAGGAACAAAAAGGAGATGTTGATATTATTGTTTCCGATGTGGTAATGCCAGAAATGGATGGGCCCACTTTATTGAAGGAAGTCCGTAAAAACTATCCTGGTATCAAATTTCTTTTCGTTTCTGGATATGCAAAAGATGCTTTTGCTAAAAATCTTCCACAAGATGCTGTTTTTGGTTTTTTATCTAAACCTTTTACACTCAAACAGTTAGCTCTAACAGTTAAAGAAATACTTTCGTCATGAGCAAAAAATTATGCAATAGAAAATTGCGTATTTTAAGATTTTTTAGGCGAAATACGAGAGTATTTTGATAAATAGTGTTTATGATAATGTCATAGAACTGAATAAAGAAGAATTTTGAAAATGAACTAAAATTCAAAAACACCACATATTTTGTGCAAAAATTTATGAAGAGATGGACTCTATTATGTCAACATTTCATAGAGATTTTCAATTGTAGAAACTGAGTAAAAACTATGTGTAAAGCATTGAAATATGCTGATTAATAGATTGTTGATACACTCAAAAAGATAAAAGCTGTTGTTGCGTATCTATCATTTTGCTCTTTCCTTCAATAAATGCTTTTAAAGCTTCGGGGTAGAGTTTATGCTCTACTTTAAGAACTCTTTGTGCTAAGCACTCAGCAGTATCATGGGGATAGACTGGAACGGCTGCTTGGGCAAGGATTTTTCCTGCATCCATGTCTTCTGTAACAAGATGAACAGTGCAACCCGTGATTTTTACACCTGCTTGTAAAGCTTTTTCATGTGTGTTTAAGCCTTTAAATGAAGGCAAAAGAGAAGGATGAATGTTTAAAATTCGTCCTTCATAAAGTTTTACAAAACGTGGTGAGATAAGACGCATATACCCTGCAAAGCAGAGAAAATCCGGTTTATATTGATCTAAAATCGTAAAAATATTTTCTTCATGCTCTTCTTTTGTTTTGTAAATTTTACGATCAACAATATGAATAGGTAAGTTATGGTTTTGCGCCTTTTCAATACCGTTTGCGCGCGGATTATCGCAAATAACCGCGACGATTTCAGCAGGATATTCTTTTTGTTGACTAGCTTGAGCAAGTGCGACCATATTGGACCCATTACCAGAAATAAAAACGACAATTTTTTTTTTCATAAATGCAGTACCCCTTTATAAAGTATTCCTTTATTTTGATCTTGGCATTTTATTAAAATGCCAAGGGGAGTTACAGTTTCTCCTTTTCTTTCAAGAGCTTGTGTAATTGTTTCAGCTGCATGCTGTGCTACGATAATGATCATGCCAATACCACAATTGAATGTTCTTAACATTTCTCTTTCTTCTATTTTACCTTGTTTGGCAATCCATGAAAATACTGCTGGAACATTGATGGTAGAAAGATTAATTTCAGCGCAGAGAGAAGATGGAAGGACACGTGGAATATTTTCAGGAAAGCCTCCACCCGTAATATGAGCAAGAGCTTTAATCCCTTCATGTTTTCGCATGATGGGAAGAAGCGATTTTACATAAATGCGTGTTGGTGTAAGAAGTGCTATACCAAGGCTGTTTTCGGGGGAAAAAGGGGCAGGGTTATTCCATTTGAGATAATTTTGCTGGATGATTCGTCGAACAAGCGAAAAGCCATTGGAATGAATTCCAGAGGAGCTTAGACCTAATATAACATCACCTTCTATCAAATCTTTTGAAGGGAGTAGCTTGCTGCGTTCGCATGCTCCTACAGCAAAACCGGCTAGATCATAATCTCCCTCTGCATACATTCCTGGCATTTCTGCAGTTTCTCCTCCAATAAGAGCAGCACCGGCTTGTTTACATCCTTCTGCAATACCAGAAACAATCGCAGCACCTTGTTCAGGGTCGAGCTTTCCAGTTGCAAAATAATCCAGAAAAAAGAGAGGTTCAGCTCCTTGTACGAGTAAATCATTGACACACATAGCTACAAGGTCAATACCTACAGTGTTATGGTGCCCCACTTCAATGGCAATTTTTAATTTTGTTCCCACACCATCATTGGCTGCTACTAGGATAGGATCTGTAAAGCCAGCTGCTTTTAAATCAAAAAGGCCACCAAACCCGCCAATTTCTGCATCTGCTCCGGCTCGTTTTGTCGCGCGTATAAAGGGTTTAATTTTTTCTACCATAGCATTACCCATATCGATGTTTACACCGGCTTTTGCGTAGGTAAGACCAGCTTTGGATTTATCCCCAGCCTTGGATTTATTATTTGTAAGATCTTGATTGCTCATTGGAGCCTTCCTTTAATGGAAAATCAGGTTTTGATATTATGCAATGCCATGATAGAGTTCTCTCTGCAAGAGATATTGATAAGAAAATAAGCAACTTTTCTTGTACCTTATTTTGAAGTTGTTTATAATTTTTTGTGAAGATTTTTTTAGGATATTTTATGAGCAAGATATCAGATAATCACGAACAGTCTTCTTGGCAACTTATGAGAAAGAAAGTGAGTGAGAATACATCTCGTGATCGTTATAAGACTTATGTGCCAGCGTATACTCAATTACCGTTGCCGAATAATATGAAAAGACAAATCTTTTTTTGGCTTGGTACGCTGATTTTTTTCATTCTTTTTATGTTTGTTTTTGGATCGATTTTGCTTCCTTTTGTGGCAGGGATTGTGTTGGCTTATTTTCTCAATCCCATTGTTCAATTACTTGAAAAATTTGGTATTCGTCGTGTGTTTGGGACTGTCCTTATTACCTTATTTATTGTTATTACCTTTGTTGCTGCTTTAGTTATTTTGATTCCTGTTATTAGTTGGCAAATACAGCAATTTATGAGTGATGGTTTACCTGTTTATATTAATCGTATTCAAACCTTTTTTGTTGAGCATGATTTTGATTGGTTAAGGCGCTATTTTGGAAGTGATCCAAATGAATTACGGAATAATATTAAAGGATTTTTGGGCGAAGGTTCGGATTTTATTACGTCTCTTTTGAATTCACTTTTAAAGTCAGGAAAGTCAATCGTTAATATCGTTAGCCTATTTGTTGTGGCACCTGTGGTGGCATTTTATATGTTATTAGATTGGCCACGTATGGTAACAGCAATCGATTCGTTAATACCGCGTGATCATCTTGAAACCGTCCGTAGTATTTTTCATGAAATGGATAGAGCTATTGCAGGCTTTGTTCGTGGACAAGGAACAGTTTGTCTCATATTGGGAGGCTATTATGCTATTGGTTTAACGATTGCAGGACTCAATTTTAGTCTTTTGATTGGTATGTTTATTGGTCTTATTAGCTTTATTCCTTATATCGGCACAATGAGTGGTTTGGTCCTTTCTGTTGGTATTGCATGGGTCCAGTTTTATCCCAATAATTGGGGGGGAATCATTGTTGTGATGGCACTTTTTTTAATTGGTCAATTTATTGAAGGTTATATTCTTCAACCCAAGCTTGTAGGTTCATCAGTGGGATTACATCCTGTATGGTTGATGTTTTCACTTTTTGCTTTTTCTTCACTCTTTGGTTTTACTGGTATGCTTGTTGCTGTTCCTGCGGCAGCGGCTGTTGGCGTTTTAGTTCGTTTTGCTCTTCATACTTATCTGAGTTCTCAGATGTATTCGCGAAGCGGAAATTCGGAGCCGCTAAAATGAATGGGCGTGAAACGCAATTATCTTTAAATTTTCCTTATGATCCGATTTTTCAATTTGAGGATTTAGTGGTAACGGAAAGCAATCGTATGGCTTTTCAGCTTATTGATCACTGGCCCAATTGGAGCTTACCTATTGCAGTTTTGGTTGGTAAAGAAGGATCTGGAAAAACGCATTTTTCTAATATATGGCTCCAAAAAGCAGATGCTTTCAGGATTCAGCACAATGAACTTGATCAGGCTGTTACTATGGCTTCTTTAGGCAGATCATTTTTAATAGAGGATATTGATACAGGTGAAATCAATGAGACAGAACTTTTTCATTTAATTAACAGTATTAAGCAAGCAAATCTTGATGCACGACAAGCTACTTTATTGATGACGGCACAAACACTTCCTTCCGCTTGGAATTTAATGTTAAATGATCTAAAAAGTCGCCTTAATTCGGTGATGTTCGTTGAAATTAATCAGCCTGATGATGCATTGTTAACAGCTGTTGCATTTAAGCTTTTTTCCGATAGGCAACTTATTGTACATCCAGATACGGTTTATTATCTTGTAAGCCGTTGTGAACGTTCTTTATTTTCATTGAAGCGTGTTATTGATTCTGTTGATCAGTTGGCATTACAAAGAAAAAGAAAAATAACACGTGCTGTTATTGCTGAAGTTTTAAATAGAAGAAATCCGTAAATACTCCTTATCATGGCTTACTTATTCTGTCCTTCTATTATCGTTTCAATATGTGGAAGACAAGTCATTTAAATTTTTTCTTTTTGGATATCTATATAAGAGTAAAAAATAGTATTTTTTACTCTTATCGTGTTTTTATTTTAAATAGCTTTGAGATTTTATTGTATGATGTTGAATTCTTACCATCTTCGTATTTGAAAATTTTTCTAAAAAGAGCGCTGTATTTTATTTATAATAAAACCTTTGTGCTTTGAAAAAATGTTTGTTGTTTATGGATTTGGATTGTAGAAGATTCTAGAATTTTTAATAAAAGAGTCTTTGGGAAGATAGAAAAAGAGGGGAAAAAAGCTTAATACAGCTGAATTTTTTGGCTTATGTTCTCTTTGGGAAAGTTTTTCTATAATATTTAAGTCATTTTTTTCTAAAATTGTATCTGTGGAATGTGTTTTGATACAATGAGAGCTTGCTTAAAACAGGATAAAAATTATGAAATCCTTATAGAGAAATTCGTTATTTTTTAATATAGATTGGATTTTCTTACGGAAGTTATTTTCTACTATTTGTCAATAAATTTGTTATTGAGTAGAGGGAAAAATTAAAAAATGTGCTTTTTTGTAAAGAAATACAACAAAATTAAAAAAAAGTGTGTTTTTCTCTTGCACTTCTGTTGTGAAAATTTTAGGAAATGTGCATCAAGTAAATGTAAATGGCGGAGCGTAGCGCAGCCTGGTAGCGCACCTGATTTGGGATCAGGGGGTCGTAGGTTCGAATCCTATCGCTCCGACCATATTTGATTGAGTGTGTGAGAATGACCCAATTGGGTACGTGTGGTGAAAACTATCATCCAAGCGTTGTGTAATCTGAAGGAAAAAGGCATGATCGCACGTATTTATAGTCCTGCTAAGACAGCTATGCAGTCAGGTAAGGGGAATACAGGTTTTTGGATTCTAGAGTATGAGCCAATGAAAGCAAAAATGCTTGAACCTCTTATGGGCTACACAGCAACGTCTGATATGAATAATCAGGTAAGGATTCGATTTAATAGGAAGGAAGAAGCGATTGCTTTTGCACGTAAGAATGCTATCTCTTACCGTGTAGAAAAGAAACATACATCGATTCGACGTGCTATTTCTTATTCTGATAATTTTCGCAGTGATCGGCAGCATTCTTGGACACATTGAATTGAAGATGCTATTTTGAATTGAGAAAATAATCAGTTGGGTCCCGTAGCTCAGCTGGATAGAGCAACGGCCTTCTAAGCCGTGGGTCACAGGTTCGAATCCTGTCGGGATCACCATGTTTAAATGATATTTATAGGCTATAAAAAGTTAGAGAGTTTTCCTTTTATTCTATTAGCTTATTTTTCTGTATAATCCCGAATCTTTTTGATGTTTTTTGGTTTATTTTGTTGCTAAACGTTTTCTGTTGACTGTTTTAGTATAAAATGATGCTGTTTTCTCTTTTTTCAGTAAAAATTGCTTTTGATTGCTGAAACTTTAGCATTGCATATTCTTGCCGAGTGTTGCTACTATATCACATGCTTTAGGAAACAGATTACAAAAACTCTTTTTTATGAGCTTCTTTTCATCTTTCTGAAAATGAATATTTTATTTCTTAGATTAGATTTAAGCATTGCGGCTAATGCTGGTGAAATTGCCCAAAAACATCTATTGTGATTTTTTTATTTTTTATGAATAATATTATTACGTTTTTTAGCATGATCTTTGGTAAGATCGATTTTGATTAGATACAAGGCATGATGGATTCGATTTAGAACAGTTTATGAAACATTGAAGAATAAAAACGATATCTGTTTATGATGAGAATTTACAGATGGCACAAGAGGTGGAAAATATCTTCTTGTCTTGGAAGCTGTGATTCATAACGAATTACTTCTTTATAGTTTTTTCGTATAAAAAGATGTTATATGTGCCGTCCAGATAAGATATTGTTTTTTTCAATGAGAGACACTTGCGGACAATTTGATTTAACATGATTGTCACTGTTTCTCAGGTAGGGTTATAGGTTTCATCAATGTTTAGGTTTTCTTAGTCTTATAGGTTTAAGAATGTATACTGTATATTTATATGAATGAAGATAGATTGTATCTTAGAGTTAAATTTTAGATTTCATATTTACATTTTCAAATGTTTTTTCTTATTTCTTTATAGTTTGTACATCATGTTAGAAGTATTTTAATATTGGATAACAATCACATTAAAATGTTATACAGATGAGCTCTGAAGATCTAAACTCACACGGTTCAAGGTGATCATTATTTCAATAGGAATACAGTGTGAGGAGAATGCCATTTTACAGGCTTTGTTTTAAGAGATATCTCTTAAAGCTCACTTCACTCTGGCGCTCGTGAATGGTACAATGATAAATCCATTGAGCTCCATCATCTTTACACTTATGAAGAAATAAGCTGACATTATCATACACTTTGCCTATTTGTCAGCCTCCGATGTTGCAATAGATCTCAGCACTTGAGGCATTTATCGGCATTTTTGTGCTTTTTTATACAATTTTTACTTAATACTAATTCCTCTTATGACGTGTAAGAGAGACGGTTTTGTTTGATTCAATATAAATAGGTTTGAAATGAGAAAACATTACGATATTCGGATTTCTCATTCAACATGGCAAACAATAAAACATGATTATAAATCAATGTATTTTTAGAATGAAAAAATTTGCTTTTATCGTGTTTTTTACTCTTTTTAATATTTTATTATAATCTGTAATTGGTAAACTCAAAATACAGCTCTAAGGTTAAGTGTTTTATATCTATCGAAGTGACTGTTGTTATATCTAACTGTTTAGACAACAAGTGTATACCAATAGACATGAAAGAATTAAGAAAAACAGAGGATAGATCAGGAAATAAACAATATTTTTTAGAACGGAAGCCTATGCTTGTGGAAAGAATTTTAAAATCAAACTTCTAATCTGTTGAAAAATGAGGCTGTTATTACGTTTGTGATACTTTTTCCCCCAAGAGGCGCTATCAGAACGTAAAAAATATTAGAAACACTCCGTAAAGTATGCCCTTTGTAGAGGCATGTTGCAAAATCTTATTTCCGAATCTTTATTTACGCATCCCGTACCTTGGAAGAATACGATAATTCGATAATTTATTTATACTATAAAGTTGAATGGTGGGCGTGACAGGCAAATAAAAAGCAAGTAAAATAAAATAGTTATGTCTAATATAAGGGAATAGGTGAATCTTGAT
>NZ_JBHIOQ010000031.1:0-1552 GCF_042195565.1 Bartonella sp. AP88XZML
GGCACTTTTGCCACAAAGGCGCAAGATCTCTCCATCACTGCCCCCAATACTCACCACCGACTCGACAACAAAACGCCCCATGAAGGCACTGATGCTGTTCTCATAACCAAAGATCACTTGCAGAGTGCTGTTGCTTGAGGGAACCTCTAAATCATTGCCACTATCGTCAAACTCTGCTTCAAATGTATCGGCTTCATTCCCAGCATGGTCCGTAATGGTTGCCGTTAAAAGACGCTGGTAAAAAACCTCATGAACAGGTTTGTCTCCCACCTTGACCATAATAAAAGGGTGTGTACGCATTAATCCCATAACCGCTTCACCATGCTTTGGGGATTAGACAACACAAATTCAGGCAGCATGACCTTTAAGCCCCGTGGTAAAAACACACCATATTTGGCAATCTCTGGATTAGCTTCCAGTGTGGCTTCTAAATAGCCTTTGAGTAAACCAGCTTTCCTCCGGTCTCTGAACACTGCCATGGCATGGTGAAAGCAGAGGAGATCGAGGCTCATATCCTCTAGCTCTACAACAACATGTTTTTCTGGTATCTTCATAGAGGTTGTCCCACTTGGTATTGTCCCACCTGATATTGTCCTTGTGGTTTTCCACCATCGAAAAACGGTAACAAGCTAATGGAATAGCGGATGCGCTGGGATTGACCAGAGCGACTGATATAGTCGTGGTCTTTATTGATCGTAGTGATTACTACGGGTCCATGGAGAAGGACACTATAGGTGGTATCATTGATCCAACGAAGCATCTGCACCGGCTTTGCTCTTCGGATAGTTGTAGTGATGGCATCTATCGCTACCCGGTCCCCAAATTCTTCTGGAAACCAAACTCCATGAATGGTCTTTGCATCATTGCCATAGCCGGTAAATTGCAAACTGGGTGCCTTGCCAAAACGCTCCATACAAACCCATGAAGCAGAAAACTCTTCTTCAAAGGATTGGAAATTCAGCCAGTCCACATAAAATTGATGNAGCAACCGCACGACCAGTGGCCATGGGTTCACGCGCCCCATTAACATGCACTGTGACATTTTGATTGTGTGTGATGGGGGAACGGTCTTTGTCTCTTTGTTCTCTCACAGAGTAATTGGCATGCCCCGCCCCCGCAAATTGTGCAATCGGTTGAATGGCTGTTTTACCCCCCAAAAAACTTGGCAAAAACTCTCTTACATCAATGGAACCAATCCACCCCTTAATGCGGTGAGATAAAGATTTACAAAAATCCATCAATTGTGAGATAGACGACATAAAGCCATCGACAATCGAATTAGCCAGATCTTCGCCCGCTTGTTCCATACCAGCCTTGGCACTCTCCGAGAGCTTTTCCTGTGTAAAAAAACTCTTCAACCATTGCCAAAAGTTGGAAAGGCTTTGTTTAACGCCCTCCCACAAACCTTCAAAGCTTTGAACAACAGCGCCAAGCCCTTGTTTGAACTTTTGCCAAGTTTGAGAGAAATCAAAAGCAGCAGCTCTGTCAATTGTGGTCCAATGAGCACCGCTAATTGCTTGGCATGCTTAAAAGTGGGGCGATAAAAGGTCAG
>NZ_JBHIOQ010000032.1:0-29997 GCF_042195565.1 Bartonella sp. AP88XZML
TTCTTCAGATTCAATATAGCCACCAAGTTGACCAGCTTTAACATCACCAAAATCTCTTAACGCCTTAATGCGATAAAGTTTCTTACCCTCACGAAGAATTGTTTGATTTGTGAGTTGATATTTTGGAGATGTTTCTTGATTTTTTACTGTAGCTTTCATGCTAGTAATCCTTACGAAATTAGGTTTTTAATTGACAGCCCATAAGGGCGCCGGGCGCTAAAAACACGGTCGTAAGTCCGCCGCTATACTTTCCCCTCGCGAAGGGTATTGTATGGTATAGCTACACCCGACATAATCGTTATATGCTAGAGACAGCACAAAAGAAAGTCAGTATTTTGAAGATGGGAAAAACCTTACGTGGTTTAACCGCTTACGATTAAGTGTTTTTAGCACTTGCCAACCTTAATAAACGACCTTTTCTTTAAAGTCAATACGTATTTTTTATTTTTTTCAATTTTTTTCATTTTGATACCTACCTAATTGAATATCAAGTGCTTTCTCTAGCTCGTTGTCTATATCATCATAAGTTTTCACTGCTTTAACTGTACGTTTTTTGATTTCCCTATTCACCTCGTCTATCAACGCTTCGCAACTCAATACGCTTCTTGGCAAATCACCACCGTATATCCAAGCTTTCACTTGCGCCTTGGTACTGTAATCAACATTCTCAGGCATCTCATGATACTGACCACCGTCAAATTCTTCATATTCTCTTGTACCATCATCATATTCGTAAAGATTGTAAAAATACTCTGCTACCCCTAATCCCCATGGGGCATGCCCCACCGCCGTTGCAACGAACTTTTTCCCCCCCTTCTGTTTACGTTTTTTTAAAAACATCTGGTTTAATATCCCCTACCTAAATCCATAACTTTACCAATGGGTTTATTTGCCTCAAAATGGACCGTACAGAAGCGTTTTTAATTTCAATGTGGTTTTTATCACAAAATCTTTAAATCGCCCTGTACGGTGCCTTTCTGCCAATTTAAACGCATATCTATTCTCAAAATCATCAGCAAACTTCACTACTTTGCTGTTTTTTTCGGATCCATAAGCGTCTTTAAGCGTAGATCGCTGTTGTAAGTTGATTGAAGCTTTCTGAAAGGTTATTTGCGAAATTGTTTGACGGTGGTTTATAACATGCGCTTTCATATAGTTTTTTCACTTCTGATTTTTTGTGTTTCTTAATTACCAATCCATATTCTGGATGCGTAATCCAATTATCCCAAGCGCTTTGCCAATCGCGTTCATTTGCATTGTGACATGGATTGGTTTTTGAAAAGCGTACAAATTTTTCAAATTCTGATAAGGCTTCATCATGCGTTAATCCTTGTTCAGTTGCGTATTGAAAATCGGGTTTGAAATCTTCTAGTATTTTTTCAACTTCTTGTTTTTCCCTTATTTTCTTTGTTCCTTCAAAAAAGTTTGCTTTCTCTGGAAAATAAGCAGGCATTATCTTATCAACGATTTCTGAAAGTTGTTTTCCAACCTTTTTAACTTTTCGTGAAGGCAATTTCGCAATCATCGCTTCGTTAATTTGCCATCGGTTGTTAACTTCGTTTGAAGTGTTGGTATTTTGCTCGTGAATGATTGGTTGTTTGGTTTCTATCGTTTTGATTTGTTCTGATTGAACATCATCACACTCGATTGCCGTTTCAACCAAATCGTTTGTTTCTAAATTTTCAAAATCAATTTCTCTTTTTGATAAAATAATATTTTTATTTTTTTTTGTTATTGTTAATGTTAATGTTATTGTGCATTTCCAAGCATTGCTCGTGCATTGCGTATGCATTGCTTGTGCATTGCTCATGCATTGCACATGCATCATCATTACTTTTATCTTTGTTTTTATCCCATCTAGCTTTTGCTGCTTTTGATGCCTTTTCTGAAGATTTTTCTAAATTCTCATTGCAATTTAGTAACTCTTCTTCAACTTGTGCACTCCATAAATTTCCATTTTCCAAGCGGATAATTAATTTTTTTCGAATGAGTTTTTCTAATGATTTTTTAAAAGTTTGTACTGAACAGCCAACAGCACGTGCTAAAACAGAGGCATCATCATAAAGAGGTTCACAAGTTCTATACATAAAAGCAGTGAGTGTACTATAAGTGGCTTTTTCTGCTGCATCAGTGCCAGCAAAGTCCATAATCCACTCTTGATAAATTACGTACCCAAGGTAATTTATTTGCCATAATTACCCTCCTGCTCTTCAATAAAAGCTGCTTCTTTTAATTCCTCTTCAACATCTAAATTCCACAAGCGACCATCTGCTAAACGAATGAAATATCCTTCTTCAAGCAAAACATTCAGTGCCGCTTCAAACTTCTTCACTGAATAACCAGTGTAATGAGATAAAACTTTAATATTATAAAAAAGAGGTTCACCAGTATGCAACATACGTAACCGTAATCGCATATAGATATTGCCCTCTACAGCAGGCAAATAATCAACAACTATTGCCCACTTGTCTGCAAAAAGCCTCGTCCATGGTAATTTACTGGACATACCCCAATTCCCTTTCTTTAACTAAATATAAAATTGCTAAAGCATCTGCTTCGTTGTCATCTTTCGGATTGTGCCCTTTTGCACGCACCGCCTTAATCATCTCTTCTTTCGACGCATTCCCCTTGCCTGTCGTCGCTTTCTTAATCGTACTTACTGGTATACCCTCATACGGTATCTGATGCTGTTCACACCACGCCGTTAACGTTGCTAACAAACCACCGTAAACATGCGCTGCATCTGTACCTTTATGACGCCTCACCTCTTCAAAATACACCGCGTCAATTTGACCTGCTGTCTGCTTTATTTCTGATAGCCATTGCTTAAAACGCAAGTAACGCATTCCACCGCCTTCAAAACGGCGTGATTGAAAATTCACGGTACCACTGAACATGTCACCACTTGCACCACGTATCGCCCACCCCGTTTTGGTACCTAGATCAAAACAAAGAATCGTGTTAATCACCGCTCCTCTCCATACAAAACGTATTTTATAAAATTACTGTTTTCCCAAAGCGGAGGAGAAAGAGATATGAGAAATATGCAAGAAAATTTTGTAGAATTAACTGACATTACAATTAACATGAACAATAAATTGAATAACATTGAAACAGAACTCGCAACATTCAAAAGACAAAGTATATTGAAAAAAGACCTTCCCCAAATGATAAGAAATTCCTTAGAAACTTTGTGGACAGAAAACATAGCAGAAGGTTTAGGACCAAAGATGAAAGTTGAGATCTTTAATCTTAAACCTGAAGATCTATCACCAGAAGGTATTCTCATAGAATTTTCCATCAAAAACCCCACAGACCGACCAATGAAAATGAACTATATACGAATAGATGAAAATAGCCCTTTCGAATTCGTTCAAGCATTCTATCCAACTCCTTATCCATACTCTCAAAGCTCTCCAAGAAGCATTCTTAAAACATCTCCCAAATGTATCGATTTAATAACTCCCGTTACAACAAATCCTGTCATCCAAAACAACGTATTAGAAAGAGGAATTGACCTATTTACAGTGAATGGTGGGTATAGTTTTCAATGGGAATTAAAAATTCGCTCCATAGAAACAGAAAATCATGATAAACTATCTGTTCCGATCTTTATCTTAGAACATACTTCATCATATGACCCACATAAAACACTTGAAGTTCGCTTTTGGCCCAGCTTTTTTCGAAAATTAAGTCATCAACGATGATAATCTTATAAGATTGGGAATTAGGTTTTACTTATCTTCTCACCTATTAAGGTGAGAAGATGAAAGTATTTATTAGTTTGTTCTTTTTCATGAATCATAACCTCCAAAGGTTCCTATAACTCTTCTTTCTTGTACTTTCTTTTTCAACTCTTCAATTGACATATTTAACTTTACAATTAATATATCTTTTTCCTTCAGTTCTGTTTTGAGCTCTTGTTCTCTATTGCGATAGAGCAAAACAAAAAAGAACATAGCGATAACACAAAAGAACATAACCGCATTGGTAGTAAAAAACGTAATAATTGCTACTAAACTCATCTTTCTCTCCTCACTTACCCTTCTTCTTACTCTTCTTATTCTTATGAAGCGGCGCTTTTACTGCTTCATCACGCTGTTTAAGCTCTTGTGTTAGTCTTTCAACTTCCTCGTCGCGTGATTGAACATCTGCTTTTAGTGCCTGTATCTTTTCACTTTTCCGTGTAAACTCTTCTCGATACGCATCTATACTTTGTTTTAGTTCTTCAGTCTTTTGTTTCAGTTGTTTAATTTCCTCGTCACGTTCTTCAATCTCTTGCTTCAGTTGTTTAATTTCCTTGTCACGTTCTTCAAGATCCGCATCACATTCATCAATTGTCTGCTTGCTTTCCTTTAAATACCTAAACTCATTCTCTTTCATTTTTTTCTTAATATCTTGAACCTGCTCTTTAAGTGCTTTAACTTGATCGCGATAATGCAATGCAATACGAAACATCACTCCGCTTAAGAGCAAAACTGAAACCACTGCTATCCATAAAATTTCATTCGAACTCATCTTTATCTCCTTAATGCTGCAATCTATCGACCTTCTGATCAACACCGCAGCTCTTGCTAATTTTCGACAATGGGGGGTGTTGCTCTTGCATTAATCTCTGCAAGCGCTCGGGATAAAAAAAATCTTCTGGACGCAAATCTATCCCATGCTCACGTGCATAGTTCAAAAGCATAATTTGGTATTTAGCTGGAATGATGCCGCCTTTACCCTCTCGCTTTTCAAAAGGGTAAGCCCATTTTCTAATTACAATAACATTGCGATTAACGATATTAGCAACTTTTTTATACCCACCTAGATACTCAATTATGAGTTTTGCGGTTTTCGTATATGTTTTTATCATAGCGATAAAAATACGATATCAAAAATATTTAGTCAATACGAAAAACGTATCATTGTATTTTTTATATTGTAAGGACTTTAAAAATAAGGAATAAACTTAATTATGATTAGGCAAAAAGAGCTAAAAATTTGGATAAAAAAAGAGCTTGATAAAATGGGACGAGGGAGCCAAGCCAAGCTTGCCGCCCATCTTGGTATAAGAAGACCAGCTATATCCAATATGATTAATCTTAATACAAATAGGGAAATGAGAGATATTAAGGCAGATGAGTTAGTTAAAATTATGGAGTTTTTTAAAGATTCTTCACCTATTTCTGGACCTTACTCTGATGATTTTCTTTACTTATATTCACAAGCGAATGATTCTGAAAAGAAGATTGTCGAGGATCTTTTAAAATCTCTGCTCGCAGCAAGAAATTCATAAAAGCTTTTTTTTCACATTCGGTTAATTTATTTAGCATGATGGATAGCTGCTTTTCTTTTATATTTTCTATCATAAGCACCTCATTAACATTAATGATAATAAACAAAATCGAATAGATTTATAAAAATAAAAATACGTTTTTCGTATTTTATCTATTGACACATCGTTACGAAAAACGTATTAATTACTCCATATCTTAGAAAATAACTTTTGCCAATAGGCAGTATGGAGGCATTTGTGAATAAACCAGTGTTTATAAATTCTGATGAAATTCTCTTAGTGATGTGCGAAAATGAAGAGCAAAATCTCGCTAAATCTGGTCCTTTCTTAGAAGAAAGTGACATGATCAAATTTATCGACCAAGCCGATAATGCTGTCCAAATTTTGCGTATTGAACCAACGACTAATCGTTGCGAAGATATCTCTGAAGATATTGCCGAATTCTATCTTAAAGAATGTGAAGAGCAGTGTTTCAACGGAAACATTCCTCACGATTTTATTCTACACAGCACAGCATACGGTTTTTTTTAGATGATATAAAACAGCGCGAATATGATGATGCAATGTATGGTTCTTACGAACAACAACACCGTTTGCGTCCTTGTGATGTGCTTTAAAAGCTAAAGGCGTTTTTAAAAGACGCCACCTTTTCAAAAAATTCACCACACAATGCAATGCCGTTCTTTTGCAAGAACGACAAAGGCAGAATCTAACTTAAAGGAGTAAAACCATGGAAAAAAAATACGAACTTACTGATGAAACAATCGAAGTTGGGGGCAAAACTCTCCACCGCATTCGTGCATTGAGAGACTTTGGAAGAGTCAAGAAAGGTGACGTTGGTGGTTTTATTGAGCATGAGGGTAATTTATCACATGATGGCAATTGCTGGGTTGGAGATAGTGCAAAGGTTTTTGGGAATGCCAAAGTCTATGCCAATGCACTAATCCAAGATTGTGCATTGGTTTATGATAACGCAACAATTTTCGATGATGCACAAATTTTGAGTGGTGCACACATTTTCAATCATGCAAAAGTTTACGGTAATGCCCGTGTTCACGTACTTGCAAAAATTTATGGGAACGCGAAAGTGTACGATAAAGCTTCTGTTTCTGGTAGTGCACGAATATACCATGATGCAAAGATTGGCGGTAATGCAATAATTTCAAAGAACGCAGAAATTTTTGACGATGCTTGTGTTTTTGAATCCGCATGTATTGCAGATGATGCACGTGTTTTTGGAAAGGCTAAGGTTTATGGCGATGCCGCAGTCCACCAAGGTGCACATGTTTCTGAAAAAGCTAAAATTGGCGGTCAAGCAGAAATCTCTGGAAATGCCCGTGTGTTTGGTGGTGCACTAGTTTGCGAGAATGCCAAAGTAACCGGAAATACAAAAGTATCTGGAAATGACACTGTTTTAAGATAAGGGCATGAGGCAATAAACCATGGAAAAAAAATACGAACTTACTGATGAAACAATTCAGTTTGATGGATACCTTACGCTTTACCGCATACGTGCATTAAAAGATTTTGGTGATGTTAAAGCAGGCGACCTTGGCGGCTTTGTAGAGTATGAAGACAATTTAAGTCAAAAAGACGATTGCTGGATTTATAATGATGCCAAGGCGTATTGTTGTGCCAAGATTTACGATAGTGCTAAGGTTTATGATAAAGCACAAATTGGTGATTGTGCCGAGATTTTTGGCAATGCAAAAATTTATAATAACGTCAAAATATATGATGGACATATTTTTGGACACACACAAATTTATGGAAATGTGATTATTTATGCCGATTCAAGAATTTATGGCAATGTAAAAATTTATGATAATTCAGAAGATTGTAAACAAACTATGACCGCCCAGAACGGCAACTCTTCAACAAAAGACGACATTCCTTTCTAGCAACACAAACCAACTTTTAACACCAGCGTGATTCACGCCACGGGTGAATTGCGCGCAATGTAGGAAATCAAGATGAGTGAACAAAACACTAACCTAATAGAAATTGAAGAAACACATCATGTAGCCGTCGAACAAACTGTCATGGAACGTATTTTAAATAAAGCCTTAGACAGTGACGTCGATATGGATCGCTTAGAGCGTCTTCTTGATTTAAGAGAACAAGAGATAAAACGACAAGAGCGCCAAAATTTTGTCCGTGATCTTTCGGCTGTGCAAATGGCATATAAAAATATCGAACAAAACGCCATTAATAACCATACAAACAGCAAATACGCTACACTTGATCAGTACATTGATGCTGTAAAGAAAGGGCTTGCAACATACAAATTTGCTTTGTTTTATCGTATTAAAAATCAAACAGAAAAAAACGTTACCATAGAAATAACTCTGTCTCATCCTTCAGATAATCAAATCTCAACAGAAGGAACATTTCCAATTGACAGTACAGGCTCTAAAAATAGCATACAATCACTTGGTTCCACACTTACCTACGCACGAAGATACCTATTAGGCATGCTTCTTAATTTAGCAAGTAAAGAAGACGATACAGATGGAAACCCGCCTATTAAAAAGGCTTTTCCACAACAGATCAATGAAATCAGAAGACTTGTCGTACAAACCCAAACAGAAGAAGAAAAAATACTTGCTTATGTCAACGTCAAAAAGCTCGACGATATGTCTGAAGGACAAGCACAAACGGTATTACATCTTTTGAAAGATAAACAAAACAGGCAAAAGGCAGAAACAGATTCTACTATACAAGATGCCGATATAGCAACGCCACAAGAGCAACAAACGGCGGTGTGAGATGGAACAAAGAACAGCAGAATGGTTCCAAGCACGCTTGGGTAAAGTCACCGCATCAAACATTTACAACATACTCAATAAAACTACAAAAGGATTGCCTACGAGCAAATATGAAGACTACAAAATCAAACTCATAACAGAGCGCTTAACAGGCGAAACAAGCCCTTATTATGAAACTGAAGATATGAGATGGGGTATTGAACATGAAGAAGATGCCTTGAGAGAATATGGCTTCATTTATGATGCCAATATAACAAAGTGCGGCTTTATCCAACACCCCACAATAGAAATGGCGGGGGCTAGTCCTGATGGTCTCATTGGAGAAGACGGTTTAATCGAAGTCAAATGCCCGAGATCAGTAACACATATGCGCTTTTGTATAGGTGACGAAATCAAACCAGAATATCACGCACAAATGCAATTCCAAATGGCTTGTACAGGACGAAAATGGTGTGATTTCGTTAGCTATGACCCACGTTTTACGGGGGAATTCTTTCACTTACGCATGAAAGTCAAGCGTGTTCTCCGTGATGATCAACAAATTGAACAGATCAATCAAGCTGTTGAAACCTTTTTAGCAGAGATAGAACGAGAGATAAAACAACTCTCAACAAAAGCCGCTTAACCTTATGGGGGTGTTTTGTTCCCCGCATATCTACAAGCACCCCCGCCCTTTCATAACAACTTTTAAGTCATGCGTGATTCACGAAATGGGTAAATTGCGTCTCAATGTAGGAGAAAAGATATGGCGCCTCGTAAAGCTATCATAACGCAAGCAGACATTGCACGAGCTTTAAGAGAAGCAAAAAAGCAAAAATGCGAACTCATAGAAATCAAACCTACCGGTGAACTGCTTATCTATCTTAAAGCAGATATTCCAATACCAAATTCAGTTAGCCACCCAGACAAACTTTTAGATTTGTCAAAGAATGAATATTACGAAACCGCACTCTCTAAGATGTAAAATACCATGCCTAAACCACGTCCTCCTCATCTCGTTAAACAAATTACTCAACATGGCAAAATTGTATGGTATGTACGTATTGGTCATGGACCACGCATTAGAATACGCGGTACCTATGGAACGCAAGAGTTTGTTGATAACTACAAAAGCGCACTTGCCGAGTTACAAGGGCTTATACTTCCTAAATCAAAAACTGGTAAACTTGTCGAAGGTTCATTTGCATGGCTGCTTAAACAATACTTTAACAGCTCCAATTGGCATAGCCTTTCTAAAGTCACCCAAAAACAAAAAGAACTCATCCTTATGAAGGTATGTGATAGCATAGGAAACATTCCATACCAAGCAATTGAAAAGAAACATATCATAGCCGGTGTTGAACGGCGCAAAGAAACACCAGCAATGGCTAGAGACTTTCTACAATCCCTAAATGGGCTTTTTAATTGGGCGATTGATCAAGGTCTTTTGGAAAATAATCCAGCTTTAGGAACAAAAAGACGCCCCCTCAAAAACAAAGAGAGATTTCCTGTTTGGACAGAAGAAGATGTCGAAAAATATTATCAAAGATGGCATCATGGTACCCATGAACGTGTCTGGATTGATGTTCTTTTATATACGGGCTTGCGTCGTGATGATGCGGTACGAATTGGCTGGAAAGATGTCAATGATAATATCATTCACCTCAAAACAGAAAAAAGTAAATTTCAAACAGATGTTTTTCTTCCTATTTTTCCAGAATTAGCCAAAATGCTTGAAGCAGGTCCCATAGGTGATGAAACATTCATTTGTGGTAAATGCGGGAAAAAAATACCCAAAAATAGGTTCGGATTTACATTTTATAATGTGTGTACCAAAGCAGGTATCAAAAAATCGGCGCATGGATTGAGAAAATTAGCAGCAAAACGTGGCCGCTAATTCTGGTGCAACAGTATCACAACTTAAAGCAATTTTTTGCTGGACAAATGATGCTATGGTATCTCTTTACACAAAGAGCGCAGACCGTAAAAAACTCGCTCTTGCAACCATAAAAAAGCTTCAAAAAGATGAGGGATAGAGGCAAAAAAACTCAATAGAATCAGGAATAACCTATTCTCTCATATTAGACATAAATATTTTATTTTACACATACTTGTGAATGAATCGGCTTTTAAAACTTTGTCTTCTAAAGTTTACGCTTTCTGACTCTGCATAATTTAGCGTTTTTAAGTTCTATTCTTGAAAAACTATGTAATACCTTCACAAACTATCTATTGATCTAAGGGTAGAGCTCAATAATTTTTTCTTCCATTCAAATTAACTTTTTGCTTATCCCACAGAAAAAGCATTACAAATATACCTAATTTCCAGTCATATCTAGAAGAGATTTTAAACTATCGATGCAAATCTTACATAAATTTTTATTCAAATAGTGCAAATCAGCCATTCCCTCCAAGGTACTCTTTAGACGCACTAAATATCTGAATATTTTTATTTAAAAAATTAAAATCTTTTAAAGAGCTTTCTTATTGAATTGTACTTAATTTAAACTCAATAAAAACTTTCCTTGAATATATATGTCATTCTTACAAATTTATCTCTCATAAACTGTCAGAGTAATAACATTTTCTTTTCGACAATATAAACGATCTAAATAAAATAAATATCTGGAAAGGTAAAATAATTCAAAAATACACGACCGGAATTTAATATAATTTATCAAACATTTTCAACTAAACATTTCTTATTATTACGAAAACGATTGTTAGAACTTAAAAAAAATATTGCTTTGTAAAAAATTTTTAAACAGGAAAAAAATGATAAATATCATAATTACCTTTCATTTTTTCAGAAAAAACTATCATGTTTAAAAATGAAACTCTTAGATAACACACTCAAAGAATTAACTTATGAAGAATTATTTTAATTGAAACTTAAATAGTTTTACAAAGAACGCTTTAAAATGCGTATTAAAATGATTGACCTTTTACAAGAAATTTGTCAAAAAGCATATCTAGTTTGGAGGGGTGGCCGAGCGGTTTAAGGCACCGGTCTTGAAAACCGGCGTGCAGGAGACTGTACCGTGGGTTCGAATCCCACCCCCTCCGCCACAGCACTTTTATGGTGCTATAACTTTTTGATTTTATATGACTTTTTTAAAGGTTCGGGATAAATAAATAAAGGTTCGGGAATAGGATTTTTACACTTTCCTTTAAAAAATGCATTCTTTTTGCCAGCTTTCTCTAATAATTTTTTTAATAGTTCTAAATCTTCTTGTGAAATAATGTTTATTAGTCTAGAAAACATACCAACAGCTTCACATCTGAATGTATCAGAAGGCTTTATAGTGAAACTTTTGCGACAAGCATCCGATTCTCTTCTCAAAATTTCTGCTACCTCTTGATCTAAAGCATAGAGTTCAATTATCTTTTCCTCCAGTCCTACAGGAACAGACTTTTTGCCAATTTCTATAGATGATAAAAATGCTACAGATATATCTAATTTTTTAGCCATATCTAAAAGGCGTTCTGAATGATCAATGCGAAGTTTGCGTAAGGTTTTACCAAATGGTGTTGGCATCTAAAAAATCCTATTAAAAAAGAAGCTCTCTCGTGATTCTAGCAGAAATTCTCAGGTTTTCGTTAACTGATTTTTTACTATAATGGTTTTTTTAATTTTTTGAGAACCACTGCTTTAAATGTGCAATGACATTATCTAGCGCATCCATAAGACGAGCAAAATCAAGGATAAGCAAAAAGATAAAAAACGCTATCCACTTCATCAAGCGAGACATCATTTTCACGCTTTGATAGGTAAGTATCATTTCTTGAAGCATTTCTTTTTCTGCTTCTGTAAGCTCTATATCGTCTTGTGTTTTTTTTCTAGCCATGTTTCCACCCACACAAGCGTTGACCCTGCTTGTTATGCTTTAAGATCTCTCTTGCTAAGTTTGAGCTAATGGTGTTCAGATCTTGCCGGCTTAAATAAATAGGTAACCAACCAACACAAGAAGAAACATATTTATTTGTCGCGCAACCAGTGAGAGAGAGCAGCACGCATATCAGCATCACTTTTTTGATTAACTTCACTTTCCACCTCAAGCCGTGTTGTGGCTGCTTTTAAAGCTTTTTCTGTTTGCTTTTGTTGCTCTACTTTTTTCCCAAGAGTAAAAGCTTTTGCTAAGGCAATAAAAAAAGCGGCTAAAGCCGCACCTGTTACCATCAAGTTTCTTTTCATCCATAAGATCATAGGCGGTGCTCCTGAAAGCGTTTAGCAACAAAGAAAATGCCAGTACATGCGGCTAAAACCATAATGGCGGCTAAAGCCCATTGGATTGGTCCATTGCCCGCTAAAAACCCACCAAGACCTGAGAAAGAACCAATAATCGGTGCCAATGCTTCTGCTTTGAGAAACCCTGTTGGTTGTTTCGTTTCTACTGTTTGATAATTAGAAGAAACATAAGCCCCTTTCGCCCATAGCCCTGCCTCTGCTACACGCCGGTGTACGAGACCTTGTAAACGTTTGCCTCCTGCTTTGGTCCATTTCTGCAATTCGGTTGGTACCGCTTCATAATCCCCCCGATTAAGCCTTTTAAGCAATGTAGAGTTTTGGAAAGCTGCAATACCCACATTATAACAAAAGGAAACAAGAGCGCCGAATTGTTCATCGCTTAAATTCACACAAACTGCTTTTTCTACCGCCCTCTCATATTGCCGCAAATCTGCTAAAAGCATGGTTTCGGCTTTTTTTTCTGTAATCACCATACCCTCAACAACTGTTGGTTGACCGGCTTTTTTCGTATGACCATAACCAATCGTCCATATGCCAGAAGCATCTTGATAAGCCTGCAAGCGCAAACCTTCCCACTTTTTTAAACAGTATAAACAGTCTTTACTTATTTTCCGTGCCATTGTTCAATTCACCTTATAAATATACCTTTATGAGTACTGCTCCATCACCGCCGTCGCCGCCAATTTTGTCGCTTCCGTGTCTCCCATCAAAATATCCACCGCCGCCGCCGCCACATTCTTTACCACCTCTACCACCGTTACCACCTTTGTAACTCTCACCACCCTGCCCCATGATAGAACCCTTACATTTACCGCCACCGCCGCCGCCGCCGCCAAGAAACGAACTTCCACCGGTACCAGCTCTCTTGCCGTCGACTCCACTTCCTCCACCATTCCCACCAGAAAAAATAAAACTCTCACCACTGATGCCCTCTCTGTTTCCTCCTCCATCGCCGCCTTTCCCTCCAAAGTTAACGAGAGTCATGGAAACGGAATATCCTCCTTCTGCTGTAACAAGCCCTTTGATCATTGTTCTACCACCATTGCACAAAATGTTACTGTCATTACCTTTACCACCACGACCAATGTAAGCTGTTTTTAATTTATCTAAATCAGAACCTTTCATTTTAACATGCACACATTGACCGCCGCCGCCGCCGCCATCCTTAACGCCACCACCTCCACCGCCCCAAGCCCATACTTCGATATCGGTGTCAGCAGTAATACCATCAGGCAATGGAATATCTCCGCTTTCTGTCATCAGAATTTCAACAGGTTTTCTAACCCCGCCATCATTGTTGCTGCCGCCGCTGCTATTGCTACTATTTGCTTTGATTGAAGCCATCAGTTTGGCTGGTGAGATAAGTGCATCCACTGTTTTTGTGCCATCAATCCAGTCTTGTTTGGCAAGAGGTTGAATGAGATCAACTTTTTTCTGTACACTATGTGCTGTATCTTGCGCTTTATCGGCTGCTGTTTGCGCAATATTTGCCTCAGCTTTTGCACTATCTCCCGTTTTTTGTGCTGTCTCAGCCGTTTTTTTTGCATCTACTGCATAAGCTTTTGCATCATTTGCTGTTCTTAATGCACTATCTGCAACGTTCTTCGCTTCACTTGCAACATGAATCCCTTGTTGTGCAACATCTTCAACTTTATCAATTTTTGCAATCTGTGCACGTTCTGGAGGAGTTAAGATAAGATGCTTTTTCCCTTCCTTCATATTCTCCATATCAAATACATCTTTTTCTATTTTATCTGGATCATAAACTGATTTTGACATACCAAAAGACTTTGAGCCTACAAAATAACGAATGGTATTTTTGAGATCTACCGGAGATATGGGATAATAAACACCTTCATCTCCCCTCCGCCATTTTTCCATCGTTGGCTGCGTAGAACTCAACCATCGTAACTTTGATCTTTCCTCTGTGGTTAAGATCTTTTTGGTAGGACCCTCGTGCATATTTTCCATAGAAAATGCATTTGCCCCCACATTATCGGGATCATATGTAGCAGCCTTCATATCGCCAATCCCTAAAGGCGATATTTTTACCCAGCCAGCGCCTGATAAAATCGCATTCTCACGAGCTTCACCACTTGCTTCAATATCGTGAATTGTGACCTTATTTTTGTAAGCAAGAGCTCCAATATCTCTCTTTGCAACCGCATCATCAGCTTTTTTTCCTTGAGCTGCACTCGCAAAATATTCTACCTCATAAGCCGCTGCACTCCCCACTGAAACTGGTGCAAGAGCCTTACTATCTAAAACACCTTCTTTGACTTCTTCTTTTGTTGCTGGTTCAAGCTTAAATATATGTGTGTGATAGGGTAATGGCATCACGTTTCATTCCTTAATCAGTTCGTTATCTTGTTGAGAGAGAGAGAGGACTGCAATTCATCAATAAGTTTTTGCATGATCTCTATGCGTTTATCTGTCGCTTCTTTATATTCTGCCAAAGCGCTTAAAAGATCATGCTGTATGTCGCTTTTGACAAGATCAAGCACCTTATTTAAGGGTGCATGGACCATTCTATTGCTTGCATAAAAAAGGACGCGGATTTGCTCCGCGTCCGCAATATCATCAATAGCAGACGGATTATTGATCATTTGAAAAACTCACGATTTTATGGCATAAACAACCGGTACATTAACAGGGCGTGTTTCTGCCTCGCCCGTTGAAGAAATCGTTACCTTATGCGTGTGCACTCCAGCAGGTTGTGTATCTTTTGTATAATATGAATTACCAAAAGCAGGATTTCTGCCACCTATTTGACCAACTCTTGTAACCATAGAATAATCATGCTTATGCGTATGTTGACCTGCCTCTTCAATGGTACAAGCATGTGTATGAGATTTAATGCTGTCTTTTTGCACCTCTGCGAAGTCTCTATTTTGATCTAAACCGCGCCCATTATCAAAGCCACGCAAAAACATTCCTCTAAAGTCTGGAACTTTAAAGGTTGTATCGCTGTTTTTTCCCCATTTATCCCCTATCGCCTTGAATAATTGCGGATAATCCTTGCGTTCATAAGTAGCGCCATCACATAAAAGCCAGCCGTTTGGGACTTCTTGCATAGCAAAGGTCGCAATAAAACCACAAGGAAAGGTTTCGACCTTCGGTGGTGGAATGGGGGTAGGGTTTAAAAGATACCAGCCATCAAGACCTTTTGTTGATACGCCATCATTATAGACTATTTCATAAATACCATTTGTTTGTAACTCACCACCTGTCAATGGTACTATTCCCGTGCTGGTGGCTTTATAGAGTGGCTTTGCTCCTATATTATTCATGTTTATTGTTGTCGTACCAATATTTATACCACGCGCCTTAAAGCGGATAATGATATCGTTTTTATATTTTGCTATCGGCGACACCGTCGTCAACGTGATTGATGTTGTTTGTTCCTTTCCATTCACAATAAACTTTGAGTCAAGAGAACCACCATTATCGGCAAGATATTCACGTATACGCTGCATCATGACCCGCGCACTATCATTGACAGAACTAGGCGGCTGCCCTTCTGCCCAATTAATGATACTATCGGAATTGGCATTTTGATCAGCTGTGAGTGACCAGTCATAAATATCAGACATGATAAGCCCCCGTTCTTCTTAATAGCTCTTCGCGCAATTGCTCTTCTTTTTGCCGCCCATAGTAACCAACAGATTGCCGCCTAGAGGGATCAATAAGAGGTGTTAAATCTGTCGGGCTCCCAGTCGATTGTGAGAAACCCGCCATGACTGGTTGCTGTAACATTTGTTGCTGTACCATCTGTGCCTGCTGTTTTTGTCGTTCTCCATTCTCTCTCATTAAATGAAGCAAACCGGAAAAGCCCTTTTTAAGAGCACCTGCATCAATACCTTGTGCTTGTAATGGTGTGGTTTCCATAACCTGTCCTGTTAAATTGTCTCTGCTTTCAGGTGCCATCATTCTATTTGGGAATGGCATGTCATATGCCATCAATTGGTTGCCCCCTTGATCACCTTGACCCCCTTGATTACCTTGAAGTGTCTTTTGAAGCCTCTCAAACCCACGCAAAGGACCCACCTCGTTTGGTGATGCTTGTCCATTGCTTTGGTTTTGCTGTATCGTTCTCTTCAAAGCATCTCCCGTTTTATTATAAAGCCCATAAATATGATTCATAAAATCCCCTGCTGTAGCTTCCATGTTGCCACCGTTGAGTGTGACTGCCTGTCGACCTAAAAGCTGGCTTGCTGGAATATGTGGATTTTTGATAAGTTTTACTGCCCCTGCTGGTCCTTGTTGGTGTGCGAGGTAAAGCTCTGCCTCTGATGGCTCTCTGCCTAATGCTGTGACTAAATAACGCGTATTATCCTTCGTTAACCGTGCCATAGCATCGGTTGCTTGAAAGGGATCAAACTTATTATTCAGTTGATACTGTTTTGCTGTTGAATCGAGAAATTGATACAGCCCCCCTGCACTGCTGTTCTTATTTCTTGCATTTGGATTACCATTACTTTCTATCATAGCAACACGTTCAAGAAAGCTTTCTGGCAAACCATATTTTTGTGCTGCCTGTGAGATAGCACGCTTCACATTAGGATGAAAATTGATCATTAGTTTATAACCGTTCTATCAGCACTGCTATTCAAAAGAATGCCAATAAAATTGAAGAATTTTGTGTGGTCTTCTTTGGTTATTAAGCGTTTCTTTTCTGCTTCATGAAACTTCTTAATTAATTCAACAGCTTTTTCCCTTGCTAACCCAAAATCTCCTTTTTCCCGCGCTGTTATAAGCGCTGCAATATCTCTCTCAGTATCTTTATGGACGCTTGAGAATTTGCGTCCAAATTCTCTTGCGAAATTTTTTACAACTGCCTTGATGAAAGCAATCTTTCCTATACCCATAGTCTGTTGTGTCCCCCTCTCTTCCACTTCACCTATATGGTTTGGCAATCGTGCAAAAAGCTTTGTTCTTTCCACTTCTGGTCGCAACATTTTCATAAGCTGTTTTGCTTTATCCTCACCATAACTCCGCTGCAATTTTTCTTGACCATTCTGCGTGTCAAACAAACTCAAAAGATTGTGGTCAAAATTCTGTGCATTGCCTGCCGCAGTTTCTATTTGTGACCGAATACCTTTTTGAAAAGCCTCTTTTTCCATCAACCCCAAATCTGAAAGTTGTCTGTTGATTGTATCAAGATCAACACTCTTATTCAGTGCTTTTTTTCCTTGCTCCAAAGCATCACCGATAGTACGCTCGTCATAATAAATTTTCCGTGCCTTAATATATTCTGGAGATGATGTATCCAAAACGTCCAGAATGCGTTGTTTGAAATCAGTCAAATCTCGAGCATATCCCCATTTTCCTTTGATACGTGCAGACTTAATTTGATCATCCAAAACCTCTTTCATCTTATGTAAAATTCGCATATTCAGCTTTGGATATCCATTGCTCCCTATAACTGTTGCATCCGCTTCATTTGGCATTCGCGCAATTGCTTTTTTGTATGCTTTTTGGAAGGCAGGTGTTTCTTGCAAGAGCGATAAATCTTCACGAACAGCATTTGAAATGGGAGCAGCTTTCGCCCTCTCATAAAATGGTTCAGCCTTTTTCTGTGCTTGTTTGATAATCTCTTGCTTTAAATTAAGCGTATCTACTTTTGGACCCATCACATCTGTCAACGCAGCCTTTACCCGCAGTGCACTCGCATCTTGTCTTTCATTCAAACGATTACTTATGAGCGAATATGTATCATGGTCTTTTTTTGCTGCCTTAAAAGCTCTTGTAGCAAGCCCATCATGAAGATCAATAATCATTGAATCAGGACCTCGCTGTTTTAATGCCCTTTCAAGTTTATCAACACCTTCATCCCCTAAAGTTTGGCTTACATCCCTAAGCGCTCTATCGCTTACCTGAAATGCTTCTTTTTCTGGCATTAGCGCTGCTTTTGCTGCCATTTCAGCTGGGCTTATAGGTCCTCTCAATGCTGCTTTAAGTGATTTTGTCACAAAAGGTGTCACTTTTGATACGCCACTGGCAACAAATGGTGTTGCAACGCCTAGCCCTGCACCAAACCCAGCAGACACTAGAGTATCTGCAAGCCCTTCTCCCTCACCACTGCCTGCTATTCCACCATAAATGGCTCCAGTTTTTGCTGCACGCCCCAAGCTAAATTTTGCCGCCTCTTTACTTGCTACTGCTTTCATTGCTGCTTCACCTGCAGCTTTTGCCGCTGCCCGTTCCGCACCCTCTGCTAAAGCAGATTGCACCGCCCTTTCTCCTGCTGCTAAAGCTTTACTGGTTATTTGTGCTCCTGCAATACCAGCTCTACCTCCCAGCACAACATCAGCCCCAATTGCCGCACGAGCAGCAGCAGTAGCCCCTGCCGCGGGTGGAAAGAGGGCAGAAGCAATTACGGGTGCCGCAGCACCCGTTAAATTCCCCGCAAGAGATGCATAAAAATGATCTCGGTTCGCCGCTCTTTGATAATCACGCCATCGCTTTGTCACTTCATTATACTTTTTGACTGCCTCTTTATCTCCCATCCAATAAGCAATAGGACCCGCTTCTGATATTCCAGCTATTTCATCATCATAGCCTAGGGTTAACCCATGAAGAGCTCCCCATCCAAAAGCACCCGCAACACTTGGATGTGGACCATTTTCTTCTGTTTTCTCTGTTGCACCATTATTTCCTGTAACAGAACCACTTAGCCTTTCCTTATTCTTCGCGAAAAGCTCTTGAAGCTGTTCTGGTGTATAGTCACTTATATGCCCAATGACTCTTGTGTTTTTACGATTAATAAGAGGGGGGATTACTTCAGCCATTGGTTTGTTTCTCCTTAATGCGTCCATCTCTATCAACGAACAACATGCCTTCCGGCAATGCTTCTATCTGTTTTTCTAGTGGATCATTTGACTGTGCATGATTTCCCTTATAAGCATCTTGCCCATAGGCGGCTCGAACGAGCTCGTTTGTTGCTTCTGCACCACCAAAAAGAATTGCGCGCGTTGCTGCATTGGATTTATTGAAAGTGTCAATAACTGTTTTTAAAGATTTCTTCATTTGCTCTGCAGAAAGATCTTGATACAACGCCGCTACAGAGTTTTGCAATGCTTGCAATTCCATATTAGACAAATTCCCAAAGCCAGATGCGCCATTTGGTGAAAATGCTTTTGCTTTTCTCAAGGCATCAAGCCCGATACTTGCCTTCAATGAATCGAGCATATGCCCAAAATCTTTTGCCTTAGAATTAGGAAGGAACGACATTATAGGACCAGTGAAACCAACAACATGCGGGTGTTCCTCAATAGTTTTTAGCAATTCTTTAGATGCTGAGAGTATACGATTTGACCTGTCTGCTGTTTCCAGAATTCGCATTTGCATTTGTTGGTTTTTACGCTCCTCCTCCTTCTGTTCTTGAATTAATTTATGTTCTGAACCACTGCCTGCAATTGGCACCGCACGTATGCCACCAAGTGCATTTTCATCCTTAACATACATATAACCTGATTCAGGCTTTGACAGCATGCCATCGGTATTCCCCCCTAATCCAGAAGTAGTGGAACGCCGTCCTCCTTGGACAGGTATAATTTTCCCTGTGCTTGTTGAGACTTGGAAAGTCATATCCTCAGGCAATCCCTGCTCTGCCTTTTCTTCTGATGTCAATGTTCTATAGCCTTCTTGAGGGCTTAACGTGTTGCCTATGATTTTCATGGCAAGATCTGGATATTGCGTGAGTGCTTGCGCATCTTCATCGCTATACCCTTTAGAGCGTAAAAATTGCAAAGTTTGTTTATGTTGTGCGCGTTCCTTGTTGCCCTGCCGCATAAGGATAGATGCATTTGAAAAACTTTCTTGTGGTGTCTTTCCTAACGCAAGCCCTGCAAAAAAATCCATTAAATGCTCGGAAAATTCTGATTTTCTAAAACGCTCCCATAAGCTACTTGGATTTGCTCCTGTCTGAACAAAGTTATCAAGTAACTTGATATAATCTGTTTTTTGTTCAAGATCACCACTTGCTTTTAAATGCTCCTCTTCTGGTAAGTGTGCATTCAAATGTTTTTCTTCTCCTATAGGTGCCTCAAAAAGCTTTTCCTCATTATTTCCAGAATCGTTTTTCAAAGAGTTTTCCGCTATAGATTTCTCATTAAGTTGTGCAATATAATCCATCACATCTTTTTGCTGTCGCCCAGCTTCATCCCCACTAGACTGATCAATGTTCGCAACAAGTGGAGATTGAGAGATCATTGATGCAACGCCTCCCTGCTCTGAGAAGTCATGTTTTTGTTGCTCTGGCGCCTCTTGTATCTTAACAGTATCCTTTGAAACATCCGGCAATGGAGGCATTTGGCGCTTTAAATCATCCGTAGACATAATCAATTCTGCTGGCGTTTTTTTCCCAACTTCTCCTCCTCCTGTTTGAGCACCGCGAATAAGCTCTGTAGGACTCAATTTTTGTGGCGTATCAGCCCCATTGCTCGCATCAAAAGGGTTTGTGCTAAAAGCAGCCCGTTCTATAAAACTAGGCTTGTATCGTCCTTCAAACGGTGTGTTTGAAGGCGTGGAATGTTTTTGAAAAAAATATTTAGGTAACTGAAAAAGACCCTGATGTATTAAAGGACGCAAAACTTTTGGATTCATAAATAGTGATAAAGTATTAAAGCTGTTTTGTTCCATCACTGCACCCTTTCCATTTCAAATCCAAGCTTGCTATAATCCACATGCAAAAAGCCTGTCGTCTTATGCAAAAAAACAGCTTTAGGATTTGTCTTCAAAACATCCTGCGCCATCACCCCGCGATAGCGCTCTGGATAACCTTTGTAGTTGTATTCATAGAGTGTATAGCCATTTCTCTGCCCAGCCTCTCTGATGTTTTCTTTTGCTCTGATGTCACTAAGCCCAGCAAAAGTACCAAGGATAGTTCCAACATTTCCAACAATCTCCCATGGATTAGGTTTTGGCTGTGGAGTCAATGTCGTCATTTGTCCTGTTCGCGTTCCATAATTTCCAGCAACAGCTCCACCAGCTGCGAGCAACTTACTTAACTGGTCCCAATCAAGATTGTTCTGCTGCTCCCATTTTTGCCGCTCTTCATCCAATTGCCGTTGATGATTGGCATCAAGCACACTCCCTCCCGTCAATGCATTGAGATTTGCCTGACCTTGACCTTGAAAGAAATTATTGGCACCCGCCAACTGATTTTGGTTTGCTTGGTCAATGAGACCATTGGCATTCATCATGTTGTTGACATCTTGGTTATATTGCTGTGATAAAGCTTGTGTTGCTATGCCCCCCAATTCATCAGCCAAAACGCCGGTATGCGCACCCGAACCATAACGCCCAGCCCCCGCTAGCGAACTATTAATAGAATTTGTTGCTTTATTTAATGCGTTTTGAAGCGCTTCATTAAAATAAGGGTTATTGCCTATTTGTTGCCCTGAAGCCATGTTCTTTAAGTTTTGGCTTGTTGAATTTTGCCCTGTGGCTAATCCATTTAAATAATTGTTATCATAGTTATGCGTATTATTGCTAAGCCCATTAATCGCATTCTTTGTTTGATCACTTAACCCCGCAACACGCTGCCCGTCATAAACGGCTTTTCCGCTGCCTTGGTTATAAAAAGTCATAGCATCTTGAGCTGCGTGTTCAAAAATACCTTTTGCCCATGCAGGGGGTTCATTTGTTTGCGTCGTGTTTTGGGTATTCTGGATTGGTTTAGAACTTTTTCCCATATTAAAGCTGCTTTCTATATTCTAAAAGATTAACGAGATATCCATGCGTTTTAAGAGATTTTTCCCACCCTCGCCTGCCTATGATGACAAGCTCTTTTGCCCCTTTTTCCTTGTAATAAGCTTCAATCTGAGTGATAAGCTTTGTTAAGGGCGCTCCTCCCTTTCCACCAAGCGTGACAATAACAGCCCTTAATGCTCCAGTGACGAGTTCCTGTAACTGTGTTGTGACATGCGCCATAAAGTTTTCATGCGCATCAACGATAATCCAAAGAACTTTTTCTCCCTTCAAAATATCGTTTAAAATGGTCTCTGTATTATAATCATCAGGGAATTTTTGATTAAAATAAGCTATCGATTTTATGACATTCTCAAAATAGGGCGCCATTTGTTCAGCGCTCCATTTTTCTGTATTATAGATCTTAAAACTCATCTTATGCCCGCGGGTTTCAGCGTTACATCAAAGCCTGTTATATGTGTCCATGGTGTGCCTTCTGGTATTCTCAGACGCAAAGCGTGATAACGCGCCCGTGAACGGATATTATACATCCCAATATTATAGCCGGCATAACGCTCCTTAGCCCAATTTAATTGGTTCTTGTTATCAATGATAAATGCCGCCCCAACACTTAAAAAACCTTTTGTTGTATCCGCTTGAACAAAAGCCTCACTCATCAGGTTGATTTGCCTGCCCGTATCCCCCACAATTTGTGAAGCAATAACTGCTTCCATTGGAGGACCCGCAAAAAAACCAAATGTGTTGTCTGGCGTAAAAGCTCCCAAAACAGGCGCACCATTTTGCCACATCTTACTATCAAGAGAAGCTGGTAAATCTTTCAAGCTCTCTTGTACTTCGTCTAAGCCTTCTAATGTATAACCGGCTGCAAAAAGGGGAAATAAGAGAAGGTTTTGCCCCTTAATGACACTCCATATTTGCAAAAGCCAATCATAAACATAAATATGCATCCCTTCAGTGTTATCATTGATAGAAAAATAAACACGAGAATAGACCGGATCAATACATGCCCTCATCTCATCAATGGCAAAGTTATTGTAAAGTGTGAAGATGGTTTTATCGACTTTACCAAAGCCTATAGGGAGCATTTCACCAGCACTGTTGATTTGATAAAAACCATCATCAGAGACAAAGAAAGTACAGTCTCCACGGCTTGCAATTGCTGTGCTGCTTTTCGCACCTATTTTGTCTTTTATTTTTGCAAAACTGAATATAATTTTAGAGCCTGGTACAAAGGTTGCGTGATAAATGGCGGAGCGCATGAAAATAAGTGGATTTGTTGATTCCGTAGACCCTTGAACATATTCTCCATCGGGAAAATCTTGATAATCGCAACTTTTCTCCCCAACCGTCCAATGTGTCGCATCATTCAAACCGGACCACTGAACACGGTTTGGCTTATCTGTTAATTGCATCAGGCAAACAAAATCACCCCACACACGCACAAGTCCAGCACGCGGGGGATTACCGCTCAAATCACAAAACCTTTCATCCGTTTTTAACGAAAGCATTTGTGGTGGGTCATTGCTATTAACAGCAATGATATGATCACCAAAGGAGGCAAAAGACCAAAGTGCAGTCTCATTGGCGTGATATTGTGTGTGAGGTTTGCTAATGTCTTTCCAGCCGCGCGTGCTGTTGTCATATTCATAAAGTTTTGTTGGTGCCCCCACAATGATGCGAACACCACCCAATGAGCGCACCGCATAGACCCCCAAAACCACATCCGGAAAAGGATCTGAGACCGGCGCCACAATAGGAAACGGAATATACGAATTTGGTGCAGGTAAAACGTTCACAATCTCACTAGAATAACCACTATTAATAAATGCAACATCTGGTCTATACTCAGCAATAGGAATAAAGGTCATCAGAAATCCGTGTGTTGAATTTTTAACAAATTCTTGCGCCGTGATGTTTCAATTTGTAGCGCATCGAGTTGCTCTTGAAACATGGCAAAAGCTGCCGCTGCCATCTGTGGTTCTTTAATAATATTGGTATAAATTTCATATTTTGCACGCGTTTTGATCAGTTCATAGGCTTCTAAAAACCATATGGACGCTTCTTGTGCACTCTCAATATCTTTTATTCTTACAGGGTCAAGAATAAGCCTGATAGAATAAACGCGCTCTGGTGTTGGATACAAGACAAGCTTTTGTTCAAAATAAGCATAGCGTGTAGGCATGCCATGGCTACAATCGTCCTCAAGATTCTCAATAACAAGAGGATCTACCTGCAAAAGCTTTGCTTTGCTGTGATTATCTTCATAAATATAAGCATCAACAATGCGAACAGCCCCTGTTATAGAGGGATGTGCCTCGGCGCCATAACGGCTTTTGCCCTTTAGAGTGGTAAAAACAACTTCGCGGCTTTCATTGAAATAAAAAGGCAATCGTTCACAAAAGCGAATAGCCGAAAATATCGCCCTTTGCACTTGATCAACATACTCATCTGTTTGATCATCTATTTCATCCTGAATATCGTTTAACATCTGGATAAAATTTTTATCCCAAGGAGCAATGGTCTGTTTGTCTCCAATCGGACCACCTGTCTGTACTATTATTGTCATATCAGCCTCTTCCAAATGTCTTGGGGCATCTTGTATAGGAGGGGAACGCAAGCAATAAACGCCCCCTTGCCTTTAACGATTAGTGTAAAACTCAACAATCACCTCAGCATCACCTTTGGTGCTTTGCTTGTCTCGTGTCATGTAAATCGTATTTTCAGCCTCTAACGGAACATCTCGTTCCTCCATAGGTAGGGGCACATTGCCAGTGTAAGATTGCAAAAGCTTTGTTTCTCCATAATCATTGCCATTAGGTTCTTTTCCAAATATAACTTTTACATCTTCAAAATCCGTCATGGTATAAACTTGAATTCTTTTTATCAAAGCCCCACGGGGTAGAACACCAATTTTCGTTATCAGCCCTTGATCTGTACATTTAACACGTGCCCGTAAAAAACTAACCTGCTGCGTAGAGTTGTTACGTCCCTGCAAAACAGGTGGCAATCCCTCATCTATCATGCCAACGGTCTCAACAGTCTCAACGGGTTCAACAGGTTCCTGTGTAATTAGCGATTTTTCTGCCATAATTGTCATCCTTTAATAATTAGCTTGCTTCAGCAAAAGAAGGGATGACAATGGTACCAAAATCCTGTCCCCCTTGATCAGAATGAGGCAAGGTGTAGCGTGATTTTTTCATGCCGATAATGGTTTTAGCTGCAACCCCAAATTCACGTTGATAATCAAACAGTTCTTCAACAAGTTTATAGCGTGTTCCCCCTTTCCCATCGCCTCCTGTTGCTCCATTGCCAACGCGCCCATAAGCCATGATAACACTTTGCGCACCAAGCAACACAGCACGGCGAACAGATGTTACAGGCTCTTGTGTCTTTGAATTGATACCATTGGGGACATGTTCAGCTTCACGCAAAATGACACCGTTATACATCCCTAAAGAACCATTAAAAATTGGGTTCTTAGCTCCAGAGCCATCATAAGCTGCCTTGGTAATGTCTAACCATTGACCACTCTTTGTATTGGTACGCAATTGGGTCACCTGTGTTGGGTGGAGATACATCACATATGCCGATTTTCCTTCAACACGAACAGGGCGCAAACGTGGATTAGCAAGTTTAGCGCGTTCAACAGCCCGATCTATAAGATCTAATGTAAAAACATCGTCTTTTGTAAGTTCTTCATCAGTCTTTTTCTTAGCTGGGCGAATAATACGCAGTTTGCTTGGCTCTAATGGAGCATTAAAACCATAATGTACGGGTTTAAGGGTTATGCTGCGTCCTTCGAAGTGAATCCATGGTGCTGTATAACCTGCTGCCTGAATGAAGAACATCAAACTTAAGCGATCTGCATACCAATCAACAAGCCCATCTTTTGCTTCCTTACGCAAATTAAAGGGAACACGTTGTTGATCAATAGAGCCTTCATATTTGATGCGCACAGCATGAGTAAGCTCGTTGATGCGCACCTTTTCATTCATAAATTGGAGGGCTTCTTCATTGCCTTCCAGCGTTTGTCCCTCGCTAACGCCATCCCCCATAAGTTGGACTCTTAATCCGCTCGTCACAGAGTCACCAGCGGATTTTCCTAGCACATCCAACACTTGGATAATGCTGTTTTTGCTCTCCCCCATCAGCGGTGCAATAGGCAACGCTTTTGAGGTCTCTGTGTTTAGCATCTTAGCCCAAACGCCAACGGCTAATGGATCATTGAGCTTTACTTCTGTTACTGCCATTTCAATTAATGCCTTTCTTGGTTTTTAAAACTCGCCTTGCGGCACCCCCAAACGATAACAATCACTTGGTTCTCTTTGTCGCGCCATTGCGCACATCTTCATGCTCTGCTCATAATTTGTTCAAATTTTTTGGGATTTTTCTCAACCCATGCTGCAAATTCTGCTTCCGGCATGGAAAAAAGCGTTCTCACATCCATACCGCCTGTTGGAACTTGCCCGCCGCGCGCTGTAAGCGTCCGCGCTGCTTGAGAGCGCTCTTGAAGGGCTCCCACTTCGTCCTTAACTGGCGCTTCACTATAGCCAAAAGCTTTCGCTTTTTGCACCAGCACCTCTATTGGGTTTATACCGGCTTTTTGGCATTGTTGGCATATCTGACGCAATTCAACACCAATTTGCTGTTGCCGAGCCATGGGGTCTTTCCATTGTGGATAAAGATCTGCCTGCGCTTGTAGGACACTGTCTGCTCTTTCATAGAGATAATCGGTGATACTGTCTAAATCTGGATATTTATCTTGTACCTGCGCTTTGGCTTCCTCGAAATAATCCCCTAACTTTTGGCGTTCATATTCCTCTTGACTCATGCGCTCTTGGCTCTCTCTCATATGAGAAAACTCATCAAGCAATTTCTGTTGTTCCTGTACCTTATGACTAAGCCATGCAACATGTGCTTGTGGGTCGTCTTCTAGGGAGGGAACATTTTCCTCACGGCGGCGCGTGATTTCTTCCTGCATTGCAGCATATTTTTGCGCAAGTTCAATAGCCAATTCACGCGCTTCAATGGCGCTTTGTTCTGCCTTTTGGCGTGCTTGCCGCTCTTGCTCTAGTTTATCAGATTCTATTACATCAGAATTTGGCTGCTCTTGAAGTGGTTCTACAGCTGGTTGTTCAGAACTTTCCTCTGCATCAAAAACTTCCTCAACTTGTTCAGGCTCGACCAACTCAACAACATTATCACTGGCAAAATGTTCATCATAGATTGCTTGTTCTTCAGGCGTAAACTCTTCTTCCATATTCTGTCCCTTCAATGTGCTATTATATTTTTTGTCAAAACTCGATAGTGTTCCAACTGTGCCTGTAAAGCTTTGCGTTCTAAATCACGCTGCGCTATCTCATTTTTTGCCTGTTGCAACTCAAGTTGCATGCGCGCTTGTTCTTGTTTTAAAAAAAGTTCGATATTTTTCTGCTGCAATGCCGCTTGTTTCTGCTGTGCATCAAGTTGATAGAGTGTGCTCTTTGCTTGTGCTTCTTGCTGTAAAACAGCAATCTTTGCTTGTTGCTCTGGAGTTAATTGCGCCCCTTGGCTTTGTTGCATCATCTGCTGTTGCTGTTGTTCTTGTTGTGCCTGCTGTGCTTTTGCCGTTAAATTTGCTACCAATGTTGCCGGTAGTGGGGAAAGCTTTAAAAGATCTGGAATCATCTCTGGTGTTAAGAACCCACCAAGCAACGGCAACATCTGCGTAATTGTCGCAAAAGTTTTCTCTTTTTCATTGGGGCTTGTCGGTGAATCATCAACAATAATGTCGTATTCAAGCGTTGTGACAGCTTCACGTGTTAATGGAACATACTGCGCATTCTCTTGTCCAGAAATACGTACCAGACGCCCATCAGAGAGATAATTCTGAATGAGATAAAGGATAATCTTTCCCTGCCTACACCGATAAAGCTTGAGATTATCAAACAGCCCCGCAAGCAAATTAAGCGTTGATTGCCGGCGTGTATTTTCCAGCACATTGGCTTGGTTGACCTCCCGTGTTCCGATAAACTCAGCCGATAACCCTGTTACATGCGTTATCGCTTCACGCGATTCATTAAACAGCTGGAAAAATCCATTGGGAAATTGTGCACTTGGCTTTGGTTGAATTTTCCCTCCTGTAAGCGCGCCATTTTTAACCCAAGTAATCGTATCCGTTCGCGCCCAGCTTTCCATGGCTTGGCGATCATCATCGAAAGCGCCTCGTTCTGCAATCAAGCCGCCCTTAGACTGGCTATTAAGGATATACATCACTTGGCTAAAATATTTATTCGACCATTTTTGTGGATCTTTTGCGGGGCGAACAATCCCGTAAAACTGGTTTTTAAGCTTATCCAGCGTGCCCGTGATACACTCCCACCCAAGTTGCCCATCAGGTGCTAATGGCTTATCGGGATTTGCTAAAAGACGTCGTCCCAGAAAAGCGCGTCTCACCACTTTTTTATTAAAACACACCCCTTTTAGTTGTGGCATTACCCTTTGAAGCTGTTCAAACTCCTGTTTGCTATAGTTGCGCATCTGACCTGTTTGAAGATCAGGTGCCTTGTAAGTAGTCTCATATTCAAACCAACGGCATTCAACCAGCGTAACATAGCGTTTCCCAGAACACGGATCTGAGAGAGACGTCGCATTGGAGTCATCTTGATACGCATCAAGCGACACATGAGAATCCTCAGAAGCGGTTGTACTATCGATAGCCCAATCGGCGTTAAGATCTTCAACAGCAACATCAGGAAAAAGACTTTTAGCATCCTCAACGGATTTGCGATCAACATACCACATACGCTGTGCATCAATGAGATTTGGTCTTACAGCATTGGCATCCCAAACCATTTTTAAGGGATCTAAACGTTGAACAGCAGGTATCCCTTCGGGATCTGTATCATAATCAAGCCGCGTATCTGTCCAGCCCATACCGCAAATAACCATATCCTGAAAAGCATCGGAATCGGCATATTCTGCCTCTGCCTCATCACGAAACCATTCTGCTGCTCCAGTAAGCAATTCATTGGGTATTGCCGCTCCCATTTGCCGTGGTTGAAACTGTACTTCGCGCTTATTATTACGCTCCGCCCCAACAATAGCATTCACAAGGGGTGCAATGCGGTTAAAAGTCATGACAGGACGGCGTTGCTCTTTTAAAACCGCAAGATCTTCCTCTGCCCATTGACGACCATTATAAAAATCAAAATCTTCACGCGCCTGTTCACGCCATTCATTAACATGTTCAATATCTTCTGCGTACCAAGACTTTAAACGCTTATAGATTTCATATTCATCGAGGATTGTCGTTTTTTGAAAGTCTTGATCTAGAATGCCATCCATGATGCCGCTTCTCTTTCCATAGTGCAATAACGCTCTTGCTTGGGTTTGACACTGGGTGCTTCATAGACAATGCACATTAAACCAAAGGCATCCGCCCCATGGCTCGACCAATCATGCTCTGCACCCAAACCAATGCCGCGCTTCTCATCCCATTTCTCGTGATACCAGTTCAGTGCTTTACGACCCGCTACGGTTGTCTCTTCATTAAACCAAACAGAGGGGAGAATACGCCGCACCGCCTCTATACGCATCTTAACCGCCCCTGCTCCCTGATTGGGAACAACTTGCGTTTCAAAACCCGCATCATTTAAAGCGCTCTCAAAACTCACATTGTGCACACGGTCTCTCGTCGCACCGTCATGGGGGAGAACCATCAATGCCTTCTCATAACCGTTTTGACGCAACCAGCCTACATGCTCTGTTAGCGGTTGTCCCTGTGCTTCGTAATAATTAAGCACTCTGATCTCTCTGCCAACAAATTGCGCTATCCATATCGCCGTGGCATCTGCCTTGGCGCCTGTCCCCCCAATATCCCAAAAGGCGCGTATCTGCATTAAAGGGTCACGAGCGACACGCCCTATCCGCCCCTCCTGCTCGGCTGCCAACATTTCCCTCTGATAATAAGCGCCTTGAACCGCTGTAAGATAAGCCCCTTCCCAGATATGCTTATAGGTCTCGGG
>NZ_JBHIOQ010000033.1:0-30380 GCF_042195565.1 Bartonella sp. AP88XZML
AAGCCGGAACCTCTCTCCAATCCATGGCTGGTCTATTAGTGACCTTATGGCGTTGTTTTCCTAAGAGAGCTTTTGCTTTTTATGTTGCCTGTAAATCAACGTCCAAACCCAAGGCAGCCGCATGTTTGAGACAAAGATTAAGACGCATCAATGCTGTTCGAGCAGTTCTAGCTTTTGTATGCAAAATAGGGGCAAGGGTATCACGTATCTCTGTTTGTGTAATCTCTGAAACGGGCAGACAGCCTAATTTGGGGAGAATATGGAGGCGTAAATGTAAAAACCAATTACAAGCCTTGCCATCATTTTTTAATTCAGCTTTACGGCTTTCAAAAGCATCTAAAGCAATATCTTTTAAGTAATGGAGATTGCGCATTGCCTCACGCTTTTGTTTGTTGCGTTCTTTAATAGGGTCACGCCCCTCACGTAAAACAGCACGCCACCTAGTTGCCAATTCACGGGCTTGTTTTAAAGAGACATGTCTTAAGGCACCCAATCCCATTTCACGACGACGTTCGTGAAGGGTATACCGTAAAATCCATTGAGCACCACCATCTTTACGCTTATGAAGTAACAAGCCGGCACCATCATTATATTTGCCAGCCCCCAATGTTGCGACAGACCTTGCATTAAGACGGTTCATAAGAGCCATTTTTAGTCCTTTCTTATACAAATTTGATCCACACATTTATCCCGCTTTTGACGTGCAAGCGAATGATTTTGATTAATACAACATGGAACAGATTTTAAATGATAGAATCCTACAGTATTAGTTTTTTCATTCAATATGAAAACAATAAGTTATCATTATAAATCAAAGTGATGTGGCGTGATGAAGATGCTTATGCAAAGAATCTAAAAGTCTTTTTGCAAGTGTTTGAATAAGTTCTTTGTTTTCTTAATTTTAGATACAAAATACTATCGCTAAAGCACCAAAAGTAGATCATGCTGATAATAGATGAAACTTTGATGGCGCTTGGTTTTAAAAAAGGCAACATTTGATTTCACTGTTTGCACAGGCATTGATTTTGCAATAACAGATGATAGTTTATTGCATGCAGAATACGGTTATTCAGATTTCGGTAAAAAGAAATTTATAAAGAATATTATCATTAACAGTTATGCAAAAATTTAATGAAAATGAATCCAACTTTAAGACACATAATTCTAGAGTGATTTAGTTTACAAATTTTCATTGAATGCAAAATTAAAAGTTTAAGAAGCCTTATTTTCAAAAAATCTTTATTTTTTTGTGAGTGTGTCATTTTTGCTACAGATATTTCAGAAAAGATGCTCTATATGAATTTCATTTTGGATATTTGGAGAGATTTTATGAATACAAAACGTTTAATAACAGCGTCTATTTTTTCTTTAATTTCAGCGTCTACAGCACTAGCTGCTGATGTTATGATTCCTCATCAGCCAGCATCATCGACTACTTCTACCATTGTTGCACCTACTTTTTCATGGACAGGTCTTTATTTAGGTGTCCAAGCTGGTGGTTTTTCAAGCAAGGCTGATGTGGCTCTTGTTGGTCAAGAAAAGAGTTTACCACTGGATAAAGAGTTCTCTCCTAAACTTTCAGGTTTTGTAGGTGGTTTTTATGCAGGTTCTAATATTGATCTCGGTGATAACTTTATTTTTGGCATCGATACGGATTTAATGATATCTGGAAAAAAACACACAAAGACCATTACCATAGGTGCGGCTGATAACACTACAGTAGAAAATGCAGTCGTAAGATCCCGCAGATCCGCAGAAGTTGTAACCACAACAGGAACACCAACAGGAAAGACAACACAAACAGCTGCTTCAGAACAACCTGCACCAAAAGTAGCAGATGTAGGAACTACATCAACAAAACCTGCTGCAGAAACAGAAACCTCCAAACAAGTGACGAGATCAGAAGTAAGAGGAACGCCAACGCCAGCAGAGGGCAGCACACAAACTGTTCCATCTAAAAAAATCTCCCCACAGACAGAGGGAAGATCAGTGCAAGCATCATCGGGATTATTGGCAAGATCAGATACAAGACAGCCATCGGTAGCAGTAGGAGGAAATGGATCAAATCCAGTTACATCTAAACCAACAGCTATTGGCACAGGGGCAGGAGTAGCAGGGAAGTCATCATCGTCCTCATTGGTAAAATCAACAGCAGGAAATCAAACAGCAGGAGTAGGGTCAAGTGGAACAAGTGCACCTGCAAAATCTGCAGAAGCAGGATCTGCAAAAACGGCTGAAAAAGCACCAGTATCCTCTGCCTCATCAACAGTATTAGGCGCAAGTCAGCCAGCAGCAAAAGCACCCACATCGGTACAACCTGCATCACAACCATCAGCAGTAGAAAAAACAGTACCGAGCGGATCACTTGTACTCGCGAGATCAGGGTCAACCTCTGAGTCAGCAAAATATTCCAATGGAACAAGCGGAGCCCAAAACGGAGGTCATCATAGTTCTTCCCATGGTAGCGGAAATGCTAATTCGCATGGTGCACCTCATGCAGGTGGGCGTAGCTCTGGTGCTCATCCGAATGGTGCTAATCCATATGCTTCTCGTTCTCATGGTGGACAGAATATGGCTGGACACGGTGCACAAAGTGCACAAGCGGTGGATAAGAACGATTCCAGTACATATGGTATAGAACAAATGAAAAAGCTGGTTTCTGAACTTGGTCTTGATCAAGAGGATGAAGTTGAAACTTTAAATCATACTTTCAAACAAAATTGGGGTGGTGCTACACGGGTACGTATTGGTTTTGCTGCTGATCGCTTTATGCCTTATCTTGCTGGCGGTATTGCTTATGGGCAGTTCCAAGACACTGTATCAATATCCGTTAAGGATGAGGATGGAAGAGTCGTTTCTTCTAAGAACTTATCTGATGAAACAAAAACCATGATTGGTTACACACTTGGTGGTGGCGTTGATTTCTCGGTTTTGGATAATGTGATTGTACGTGCAGAATATCGTTACTCTGATTTTGGTAAAAAGAAATTTGCAAAGGAAAAACTTGAAGTTAACTACAAAACCAATGATTTCCGTGTTGGTGTAGCTTATAAATTCTAATTTTTAAAAGAGTAAATTTCTAAAAGGCTCCACTATTAGTGGAGCCTTTATTTTTTAAAAGATCAATTTTTGATTTCTTTTCTTATGAATTTCATGATAAAGCCCATAGAGTGTGATGATATATTTTCCTGATCGCTGCTTAATACGAATGATAAGCTCGGCTTTCCCTATAGATAAAAACCAGAGTTGCAGGGTTCAGGGAAGTTATGCAAAAATGAAATCGTAAAAGTGGACAGGAATATTTCACAATGACTGTGAAAAATGAAACAATAGATTATTCAAAAACCCTTTATCTCCCACAGACAAATTTTCCTATGCGTGCAGGGCTTCCGCAAAAAGAGCTTGAATTGATGGCGCGTTGGGAAGATATGGGGCTTTATGCGCAATTGCGCCAACAAGCAAAACATCGTCCATTTTATATTCTTCATGATGGTCCACCTTATGCAAATGGTCATATTCATATTGGGCATGCTTTAAACAAAGTTCTAAAGGATGTGGTTGTCCGTTCATTCCAAATGCGCGGTTTTAATGCAAATTATGTACCTGGTTGGGATTGCCATGGGCTTCCAATTGAATGGAAAATTGAAGAAAAATATCGAGCACAAGGAAAAAATAAGGATGAGGTACCTCTTAACGAGTTTCGTAAAGAATGCCGTGAATTTGCACAGCATTGGGTAACCGTCCAAAGTGAAGAATTTAAACGCCTTGGTGTCGTGGGAGATTTTAACACGCCTTATACTACAATGGCTTTTCATGCAGAAGCACACATTGCCAGTGAATTGATAAAATTTGCTATGTTAGATCAGATTTATCGTGGTTCCAAGCCGGTGATGTGGTCTGTTGTAGAGCGTACGGCTTTGGCAGAGGCTGAGATTGAATATCATGATCATGAATCAGAGGTGCTTTGGGTTAAGTTTCCTGTCTTTGAAGCAAATTCTGATGATTTATATGGTGCTTATGTCGTCATTTGGACAACAACACCGTGGACAATTCCAAGCAATCGTGCAGTGAGTTATTCTTCGCAAATTTCTTATAGTATTTACGAAGTTGAAAGTGCTGAAAATGATTTTGGTCCTCAAGTGGGAGAAAAGCTTCTCTTTGCAGACGCTTTAGCGATGAGTTGTGGAGAAAAAGCCAAACTTGTTTTGAAGCGTTTGCGTGTTATTTCTTCTGAAGAGTTGAAAGCTCTTGTTCTTTCTCATCCACTCAAAGGTTTGGCTGGGTGGTATAACTTTAAAATTCCATTGCTTGATGGTTCGCACGTAACAGAGAGTGCTGGTACAGGTTTTGTCCATACAGCACCAAGCCATGGGCGTGAGGACTTTGAAATTTGGAATGATTATAAGTCCTTACTGGAGCAAGCGGGGATTGATTCATCTATACCGTTTCCTGTTGATGATGCAGGGTTCTATACGAAAGATGTTCCAGGTTTAGGACCAGATCGTGAAGGAGGACCTGCACGTGTTATTGATGATAATGGAAAAATGGGTGATGCCAATAAAGAGGTCATTAACGCTTTAATTAAAGCAGATCGATTGTTTGCACGGGGGCGTTTAAAGCATTCCTATCCCCACAGTTGGCGTTCAAAAAAACCCGTTATTTTTCGCAATACACCACAATGGTTTATTTCAATGGATAAAGATTTTGGGGATGGTTCAACTTTACGTAGTCGGGCTTTGGAAGCTGTTTCAAAAACGCGTTTTGTGCCGTCTTCTGGACAAAACCGCCTAGCTTCTATGATAGAAGATCGTCCTGATTGGGTTCTTTCTCGTCAGCGTTCTTGGGGTGTTCCTATTTGTATTTTTGCGAATGAGGATGGTGTTATTCTAAAAGATGAAGGTGTGAACGAGCGTATTTTACGGGCTTTTGAAGCAGAAGGGGCAGATGCATGGTTTGCTGAAGGAGCACGTGAACGTTTTTTAGGTGAGCGTGCACATGAGCCTTGGGTACAGGTTTATGATATTTTGGATGTTTGGTTTGATTCTGGAGCAAGCCATAGCTTTGTGTTAGAAGATCGGGCTGATTTGAAATGGCCTGCTGATGTTTATTTTGAAGGTTCAGATCAACATCGCGGATGGTTCCAATCTTCTCTTTTGGAAAGCTGTGGTACGCGTGCTCGTTCTCCCTATAAGTCCGTGATCACACACGGTTTTACTTTGGATGAGAATGGTAAGAAAATGTCTAAATCTTTAGGCAATACGGTTGTTCCGCAAGAGATCATTAAAACATCTGGAGCTGATATTTTTCGTCTCTGGGTTATGACAACCGATTATTGGGAAGATCAGCGTTTAGGCAAAAAAATACTTCAAACAAATGTGGATTCATATCGTAAACTACGCAATGCAATTCGTTGGATGCTAGGAACTTTAGCACATGATGATGGAGAAGAAGTATCTTATGGTGCACTGCCGGATCTTGAAAAATTTATATTGCATAGGCTTTTTGAACTTGATCAGTTGATTAATCGCGCTTACGATGAATTTGATTTTAAAAAGATTATGCGTGCATTATTGGATTTTTCAATCATTGAGTTATCGGCATTTTATTTTGATATCCGCAAGGATTCTCTTTATTGTGATGCGCCTTCATCAAAAAAACGCAAGGCCTCCTTGCAGGTTGTCCGTGAGATTTTTGAGCGTATGGTAACATGGCTTGCTCCAATGTTACCTTTTACTATGGAGGAAGCTTGGTTAGAGCGTTACCCAGAAAGCCAATCGGTGCATTTGGAACAATTTCGCTCTGTACCAGAAGAATGGCAAAACCAATCTTTGGCTGAGCGTTGGAAAAAAATTCGGCAGGTCCGTAAAGTTGTGACAGGTGCTTTAGAGCTTGAACGTGCTAATAAGCGTATTGGATCCTCTTTGGAAGCTGCGCCTATTGTTTTTATTTCCAATCTGGTTTTACGAGAGGCATTAGAAAATGTGGATATGGCGGAGATCTGTATTACCAGTGCACTCACAATTACGCAGGACACAATACCTTCTGATGCTTTTACTTTGAATGATGTTGAAGGTGTTGGTGTATATCCAGAGAAGGCATTAGGAAAAAAATGTGCTCGATCATGGCGTTATACACAAGATGTTGGAAGTGATCCAGTTTATCCGGATGTATCTGCTCGTGATGCAGCTGCTTTGCGGGAATTGCAGATTCTTGGCAAGATTTAAAGTTTTAGATCAAAGGAAAGAAATGCAAGTAAATTTCTCATATTGATGAATATAGTTTTTTGTGGTACGAAAAAAATTCCGTTGTTTTATCTGCAGGGGGGAAATTTGTGTATGGACCGTTCTCTCATAAATAACGGGAATATTAATCAGCCATACACCTAGGAAATGGAATAGGCAGTGAGAAAACATGAAATAAAAATATTTCCAATAGGAATTTTAGGGATGTGCTTTGTTTTAACGGGATGCAATTTATCCGCTCCTACCTATGGTACCAATAAACCAGTTTCAATACAGTTTTTTGAAGATGTTGCTAATATCACTTCATTAACACCAACAAATAACAGCAGCCAGATTGTTATGAAACCTCATCCAAAACTTGTAATACCAAGCCCTAGTTCACGCAGATTTTTGCCGGTACCACAACAAGATAGATCTGTCAATGAAATGGCAGCATCGAAGAAGCATCAAGGAAATACACCTTTTCCTCACAAAGGATCGTCAGTTAATGGCGTTGGTTCAGAAAATCCTTCACAGTTGAATGCGAAGCAACGACAAGAATATTTACGTCGTCAGAGAGCACAAGTTGGAAGTTCAAAATACCGTCGCTATCTCACTGAACCACCTTTAAGTTATCGCCAACCGGCAAAAACCGCACCTATTGGTCGATAGGGAAAAGACAAAACATTTAAAGTAAAGTATTTTTCCAATTACTTATGATACCAAGCTCTCATTCGCGCGCAGTTATAATGCTGCTGTAGGAGGGGGTATTCTCATGAAATAGCAATATGACAACAGCATCGAGAGAGTCCTTATGCGTTTCCTTAACACGAAACATTTCTCAAGCTCATTTTACAACATTGCTCATGTGGATAGTATAACGTAAAATCTATTGTGCTCCAATACTTTATGCTTAGGAAGGAGAAAGTGGATACCATCATTTCATTTTACAGACTCCAATGTTGCGATAATTCTTGCATTTGAGAGCTTTCATAAGAGACATTTTTAGTCTTTTCTAAAACGTTCTTTATCCAGACGATAATTCCGCTTATGATGTGCAAGAAAGAGATTTTTACTGTTTCAATGTAATTTGAAATGAGAGTATATCTATGATATTTTGGACTTTATATTTTATATACAAAATAATGAATTATTCTTTTGAATGAATGTATCATCTAATAGAAACAATATGCAGAATTAAAAGAGAGAAAAAATGCTTCGAAATAGCTTTTGCTATATATATCAGAAGAATTAACAGTCTTTTTTGAGAAGTAGGATAGTTGTTAAAGAGTGAAAGTTATGGAAGAAGAATTATTTTTAGTATCGCTTTTGTACAAAAAAGTCTTTAAGTAATTGAGCTGCTTCTTTTTCTTTGAAACCAGAATAAATTTCAGGTTTGTGATGGCAGGTTGTTTGCTGATAAAAACGTGGGCCATTTTCTATAGCACCTCCTTTGGGATCATTTGTTGCATAATAGAGACGTCGTATGCGTGCAAATGAAATGGCAGCGGCACACATAGCACAAGGTTCAAGTGTTACATAAAGATCGCAATCAGGAAGCCTTTCGCTTTGCAATGTTTCGCAAGCCATACGGATTGCGCGTATTTCTGCGTGTCCTGTAGGGTCATATGCAGATTTTATAAAGTTACCAGCGCGTGCAATGATAGCTTTTCCACGTGTAATGATAGCACCTACGGGAACTTCATCTTTTTTTGCAGCCTCTTGCGCTTCTAAAAGGGCTATTTCCATGGGCGTCAAGGTCATAATATTCTTTCTACTGAAGGTATAGAAAATCTAAAGGTTATCTCGATAAGGAATGCTATGGAATGAATAATTTATTACGCTTTTATAATGAAAAGAATACCTCTATTTTTTTAAGAGTTTAAAACAAACTTGCAAGTCAACAGATACATTATTGTCGTTAAAGGATAGAAAATGATAAATGATTATGCTACTTCATTTTTCAGGATAAGCGGTATGGTGCATGTGAATAATTTTCTGAACATACTTGCAAAGATTGGTTTGAAACGCAAATGAATGAAAATAATGAGAGTGAACGAATTGCTAAAAGATTAGCGCGTGCTGGTGTTGCTTCGCGTCGAGATGCAGAAATGATGATTGTTTCAGGTCGTATTTCTGTGAATGGTAAAGTCGTGAAAACGCCAGCTTTTAATGTTAGCCGCTCTGATGTTATTAAAGTTGATGGCAAACCTTTACCTCCTATAGAACGAACGCGTTTATGGCTTTACCATAAGCCAGCAGGTCTTGTCACCACGAACCGTGATCCTGAAGGCAGACCTACAGTATTTAGTAATTTACCAAAAGGAATGCCGCGTGTTCTTTCTGTAGGAAGGCTTGACATTAACACGGAAGGGCTTTTGCTTTTAACCAATGATGGTGGCTTAGCGCGTGTATTAGAGCTTCCTGTAACGGGGTGGGTCCGCAAATATCGCGTCCGTGCTCATGGAAGAGTAAAACAGAGTGCGCTGGATAACCTTAAAAATGGTATTGCAATTAAAGGTATTTTTTATGGTTCGATTGAAGCATCAATTGAACGCGAACAAGGGTCGAATGTATGGCTTTCTGTCGCTTTGCGAGAAGGAAAAAATCGTGAAATAAAGAATGTTTTAGGGGCATTGGGATTATCAGTTAATCGATTAATACGTGTATCTTATGGTCCATTTCATCTCTCTGATTTAGAAGAAGGAGCCGTGCAAGAGTTAAAAGGGCGGATGTTACGAGATCAGTTGGGGGAGCGTTTGATTATGCAAGCCAATGCAGATTTTGATGCTCCTATTCTTAAGCCATTTTCAAATTCTGCAGTTGTTGCAGAAAAGCAAAGCCAGAAAGATCTTTCTATTGCAAATGATGGTTGGGTTTTCTCAAGTGAAAGGGCAATACGACGCCGACCAAGAGATGGTTCTGTTGAACATAGTCGCGCACGATTAAGTACAAAATCTCATGAGAATGTAAAGAAGGAGAAAAGAGAAGAAGGAAAAGCAGAGCGTTTTCTACCGCGTTCTCGCCATGCTAATGTTTGGATGGCTCCTGGTGCACGTCCGCAAAGTGCACGTAGAAAGCCTTCTTATAGTGAGGAGAAATCGCATGGTCATAAGAGCGATTTGGATGGTAGAAAATCATTTCATCGAAGCAAGGAAAAACAAAAAGAAAATCCGTCATACAAAGAGAAGAGGGAAAGTTTTGTTCAAAAATATGGCAAAATATCTTATGAAGAGACGCATCCCTTTGGTAAGAAAGATCGCTTTTTAAAGGATAAAGAGAAAATGATAAAAGGTGGTCATGATGAGCATTCTTTTGAGAGAAAGAAAAAGGTAAAATCGTTTGGTGGTGCTATGAAAAAATCTAAACCACATAGGGACGGTGCAAAAACTTCGAAGCGATTTGGAGGTCCACGTGCGGATCATAGGCGGTAAATTTGCTGGGCGTGTTTTGTTTTCGCCTGTTAATCAGTCGATTCGCCCAACGAGTGATCGTACACGTGAAAGCCTTTTTAATATTCTTTCTAGCCGTGAAGAACAATTTTGGACCAATAAACGCATTCTTGATCTTTTTGCTGGGACTGGTGCTTTAGGCATCGAAGCACTTTCACGTGGAGCAAAGGCTGCTGTTTTTGTTGAAAACTCGGTTGAGGGGCGTGGGTTGCTTCAAAAAAATATAGAAGCCTTTGAATTACAGTCGATAGGACGGATTTTGCGTCGTGATGCGACCAAACTTGGCAATATTGGCACAATGCTGCCATTTGATGTTATCTGCGCTGATCCTCCCTATAGCCGTTGTTTAGGTGAACGTGCTTTTGTAGAAGCTTTGCGAGGAGGGTGGGCAAAAGCTGATACACTCTTCATACTTGAAGAAAAGAAAGATACAATGATTTATTTACCTGACGTCTTTTATCTAGACGATGAGCGTTTTTATGGTGAAACAGCAATACGTCTCTATAAATTACGATCGCTTACATCTTGAGAAAGTTCTTGTGTTTATCCGATAGGATGAAAAAATGCTTTTACACAGTTTTCTTCATTTTATATGGTTTTTAAAAGGTTAAGCAGAAAATCAATAAAAGATTCTAATGTTAAAGGAATTGATGAATTTTTATTAGCTTTACTATAGAAGGATGTTTTTTCTCCAATAGGATATATATTCCTCGATAATAGTTATGATCTTTTTTGTCTAATTTTTTCTGCTATACCTTAATCATCACATTTCATCAGCAGTTGAAAGCTTTAAGCTATGCAGTCTGCATTTATATCTTATATGATGCGTAACGTCTATTTTTGTTATTGTATAAATTTAAAAAAGATATTTTGTTTAGTATTGAAAATATTGTTCATTTATCCTGAATATTTGTGTGTTTAGTTTAGTAGTATCCCTTGTTGATTTAATCATTACATATTAAGTAAATCTGAGAGTATTAAGTATCTTATCGTTGTGCAGCTTTAAGGATACTTTTTTATATTATTCTTTATCACTAAAGATAAGGAATTTGTAAAAAAGGGGAGATTATCATGTTTAAATGGATATATAGTGAAGAGATTAGCACAGAAGCAAGTGCTGAGCAAATTTGGGCTATATGGGAGGACGTAGCAAAATGGCCTTCTTGGGATCACGAACTTGAGTGGGTAGAACTTTTTGGTGCTTTTAAAGTAGGAGCTGTAGGCCAAATGAAACCTAAAAAAGGACCTACAGTAACTTTTACACTTGATAAAGTTATAAAAAATGTTTGTTTTTCTGATTATGCTAAACTTCCTTTTACACGTATGAGTTTTAATCATGAATATATTTGTTCAACAAAATCTGGTTCTTCCAATAACAAAATTCGTCATACTGTAATTATGTATGGCTTACTTGCTCCTTTCTTTGGAGTGATTATTGGATCAAAAATTAAGTTATATCTTCGCGATGCAATGATTGAAATGAGTAGACGTGCTCTTACTGAAAACAAAAGCATCTTGTAAGGGGGTGCATTTATAAAGAAGTTAATACCTTAAAAAAGGTGCAGAAATCTTAGCCTTGTTAGAATGAAATTAGTTATGAGTATATAGCAAATTGATGAGCTATGATTTGGTTTTAGTTAGCTGTTGAAATCGTGTCAAAGCATCTTACGGGATTAATTTTGCGCTAAAAATCTTATGAAATTCATTGAATTTTTTTTATATATAAAAGCTTATAAGATGCTCTCTTCATTGAAAATGAGAAAGTTTCAGAAGTTCATTACTTCTCTATGATGTAGGTCCATATCGTCATAATATTTTCCTGTTTCTAATGTTGCAATATTTTTTGCATTTAAAACCTTCATAAGAGGCATTTTGATTTCTTCTTAAATAGGTTTCATTCATATGCCCCTTATTCATGATATGCTCGCAAATAGTTGTGATTGACTCAACATGAATAGGTTCGAAACAAAGAGAATTTTATGCTATTAGGCTTTTTTATACAAATTACAAAACAATAAATTATAAGTATAAATCAAACTGTTAATTTTATTGAAAGATTACAAGATAATTTCTTGATTACTTTTAAATATAAAAAATGAGTTCTTTATGATATTACGTCCATTAGGGTAAAGAAGTTTATGACTGCTCATTTTGTTGAAACCATAATGGAAGGAAATATTTTTTACTCTGTTTAAGTTTTATTTCATTTACAAGAGTGCCGTCTCATTATGAGAGAGTTTATAGAAGCAAAGAAGTGTATACAAATATAAGGCATTTTCTTGATTCTTTCTTGGAAATTAAAGAATGCTATAGGAAAGATATGAGGTAAGTTTTTTACTACCCAGAGGAAGGAAGACCTGTGATTTAGATCATTTTATACTTTTCGAATTTTTGAGGACTTTGGCTTAAATTCAAGTGTTATTGCTAAGACTTTTGTTAATTGCCAATTGTTCTGTTGATTTGATTGTCAGTGGAGATTTGGCTCCTAAAATGATAAGGGCCCATGAGAAATCTTGAAACTAAAGAGATTTTACGGCATATACGGCATATTACGTCTTTTCATAAAGAAGCTAAAAGGAAAATGATTTAATGCATTAAAAGAAAAAGAATGCATGAATGTGCATAATCTTATGAATCAATACACAAGAGTTATATTTTGATTTGTATAAATTTGTCAGAATGCTTATCAATGTAAATAATAAAATATTTTAGGGAGTCTATAATGACTGATAAAAACCAGATTGAGAAAGCTGTTTCGCTGGTTGAAGCAGCAAAGCGTTCTGGGGCAGATGCTGCTGATGCTGTTATTGTTCATGCTCATTCTACCAGTGTATCAGTTCGTTTTGGGAAAGTCGAATCGACAGAAGCAGCAGAGAGCAATGATTTTACTCTAAGGGTTTTTGTTGGAAAAAAAGTAGCAAGTGTTTCTGCTAATTTAGGATCTTATCCGCAAGAACTTGCGGAACGTGCTGTTGCGATGGCTAAAGCTTCTCCCGATAGTTTATTTGAAGGTTTGGCAGATAAAGAGTGTTTGGTTAAGTATCCTAAAGATCTTGATCTTTTTGATGATTTTGTACCCAGCAGTCATTTTTTAACAGAAGATGCTTTAAAAACGGAGGCAGCAGCTCTTGATGTTAAAGGTGTAAGCAATTCTGGTGGCGCTGCAACAGCTTATGGCCGTAGTGGGTTTATTCTTGTGACCAGCGATGGTTTTTGTGGAGCCTATCGCTCAAGTTGTTTTTCACGTTCTTGTAGTGCTCTTGCAGGTGAAGGAACACAGATGGAGCGGGATTATGATTATACAACAGCCTTACATTTTTCTGATTTAGAGGCAGCAGAAACTGTGGGAAAGAATGCAGGGCTTGGTGCTGTTCGACGTTTGGGGGCAGTTCGTGCGGCGACTGGGAGCGTTGATGTTATTTTTAATCCGCGTACGGCTCGTGGAATTGCAGGGCATATCGCATCTATGGTCAATGGAGCCTCTGTGGCTCGAAAAACGAGTCTTTTACAGAATTTCCTAGGCAAGGAAGTGATGAAGCCTAATGTTAATGTAACCGATCAACCTTTGCGATTACGTGGAAATGCTTCTCATCCTTTTGATGGAGAAGGGGTAGAGGGGCAAACACTCAATATTATTGAAAATGGTATTTTAAAAAATTGGCTTCTTTCATCATCTACAGCACGTGAATTGGGACTTAAAACAAATGGACACGGTATGCGTTCGGCATCATTAGTGCAGCCGACCAGTACAAATTTTGCTATTGAACCGGGTTTAGTATCGCCTTGCGATATGATAAAAGATTTGCGAAATGGATTTTATGTGACCGAATTATTCGGTCATGGCATTGATTTTATTACTGGTCAGTATAGTCGTGGAGCTTCCGGTTTTTGGATTGAAAATGGTGAAATTGCTTATCCGGTAAGTGAAGTAACGCTAGGTTCTGATTTGCTTCATATGTTAGCACATTTAACACCTGCCAATGATATTGATCGGCGTTATAGTACAGCTGCTCCAACATTGTTAATTGAAGGGATGACACTTGCAGGAAAATAACACGCATCATTCTTCTGATTTAAATCTTTTGCGTGACATTTGTCGAGAGGCAGGAGATTTAGCAATGCGGTATTTTGGATGCACGTTGGATGTCTGGATTAAAGAAGGTAATTCCCCGGTTAGTGAAGCAGATTTTGCTATTGATCATTTCTTGAAAGAGAGGCTTCTTGGAGCTCGTCCAAATTATGGATGGATTTCAGAAGAAACAAAAGATAATCGAGAAAAACAAGATTATTATGAGCGCTCTTTTGTTGTTGATCCTATTGATGGAACGCGTGGTTTTCTTTCTGGCAATCCTTATTGGTGTATTTCGGTTGCCATTATTGAGAATGGGCGTCCTATTGTGGGCGTTCTACAATGTCCGGCTCAAGGAGATGTTTATACAGCTGTAACGGGTGGAGGGGCAACATTAAATGGGATAAAACTTCCTCGTTTAGCCTTTGAGGTTCATCGAAAATATAAAATTTCACTTGATAAATCGCTCGCACAAAAATTACCAGATGATTTTCTCAATCAAGTCAGTCTTTATCATTATCTTCCTTCTCTTGCTTATCGTATTGTTCTTGTTGCTCAAGATGAAATTGATATCGTATTAGTTCGTCCAAATTGTCATGAATGGGATATTGCCGCTGCTGATCTTATTTTGCAGGAGTGTGGAGGGTGTTTTTTATCGCTTGATGCCCCTTTACTATCTTATGGAATTGAACCTTACCAGTATGGACTTTTAATTGCTGGTAAAAATAATTGCTGTCAAGATATGATAGATGTTGTTCGTCAAACAAAGTTAGTTTAATCACGTAAAAGCGCGCTAAAATAATCTAAATGATATGGAGGCACATATGACTGAAACCAAAGGAAAAAAACAATATTTACATCTTGTATTTGGTGGGGAATTAAAAAATCTTAACAGTAATCAATTTAAGAATCCTGATGATTTAGATGTGGTTGGTATTTTCTCAGATTATCAATCCGCTCAAGAAGCATGGCAGGCAAAAGCACAAAGCAGTGTAGATAATGCATTACAACGTTATTACATTGTAGATTTGCATCAGTTTCTTGATGCTGAGTTAGGCGATGCAGAATAAAGCTTGAATATTTGGTTATTATAACCTGTAGATTGCTTCATGCTTTTGTTTAGTCGTCCTTTTCATAGGTACGTTCTTCGGGTAAAATAGAATGCCGTAAAAAAGAATATGCTTGTTGTTTAAAATTCATATATTTTTTAAGAAACATCTCCCAAAGCACCCAAGCCCATTTCATAATAGTGTCCGTGCAAGGTATAAAATCCATTATTGCACCACCATCTTTACGCTTAATAAAAATGCAAGACAGTTTCTATCAACCTATTTACAACAGCAATATTATCATGACAGCTATCACTCGAAGTTTATGATTATATTGTGAATAGTCACTCTGCTTTTGAATGGGGTATGAGACACTAATGCGTTAAGATTAATAAAAAGAGTAGCATTATTAATGATAGCAATTATTACTCTGTTGAGATTATTAGCACTCGTTACTTATCTATTGGAATTTTTTCAACGAGTTATTACTATAAGCTTAGAAACCATGAAAGTCGTTAGAAACTTTACCAAAATTAGAAACTTAAAGAAACTAAATAGATTTATGAAGTTAACTTACCTCATAAGGGTTTCTTGAGTACTCATTTAAAACTACAATCTATAAGTTAACCATTTTGTGTTGATTATATACAATCTTAAAAGGAATAATATATCATTGCGACCTCCTGAAAAGAGAGGATTTAAAATTTTGAAAACTCTTATTTAAATTGCTTTAAGACTTTTAAGAAATTCTCTATTAAACAAGATTAGATTTTTCTGGATTACCTTTAAGAGATTATATCACAATTTAAAATGAGAACTCTATACTATTCAAAAGTTTTTTAAGATTAGTTTGACATATTCATTTTATTGAAATGAAATAATAGAGATTGATCTTTCTTTTAAACACATTTTATTTATTGTATTTATATTAGGTTGTAATGTCTATATGGGTTATTTTTTGAAAAATTGACAATACCTAACATATGTAAAAATAAGCTTTTTCTCTAAAATACCAACGTGCAAAATTCAAAGTCTCATTAAAATCAAGTGAGTTGAAAAAATTGATACAATCTATGTCATAGGTTTATCATTTATATTTTAAAAATTATAATCGACTGAAATGTAGTTTTGTTATTTTTGAGTAAGATTTTTTATAGGGTGCAGAATGAAGTGATAAAATCGATATAAGTTACAAAATTTAATTAAAAGAGATTTAAATAATGTGTATATGTATTGAATTTTCTCATGGATTAAGCTTTTTTTATTTAAGATATGGATGATATTAAAAAATATGGATGCAACCAATAGAGTTGATGAATTTTTTAACAAAATAAGTATATAGATATCTTAAAATAGCTGGATGAGGTGATTTTAAATGGTAGAATTAAAGGCACATACGGCTCTTTTAAGCTATCGGATGATTGGTTTTTGCTTATGTCCTGTTATTCCTTTTTATTTGTTCTTTCGTGCTATTCGTGGAAAAGAAGAGTGGTGTCGCAAAAAAGAGCGTTTAGGTAAAAGTTCTCATATACGCCCCCAAGGTTCGTTAGTTTGGTTGCATGCAGCAAGTGTTGGAGAAACACTTGCACTTGTTCCACTTATAAATTATATTTTATCATTGGAAATCAATGTATTAATGACAACTGGGACGGTGACATCTTCTACTCTTGTGAAAAAATATTTTGGTAATAGGTTGATTCATCAATATGCTCCTTTGGATTTAGATTTTGCAGTGCGCCGTTTTATTCGTCATTGGAAGCCTGATCTCGTCTTAATTTGTGAATCAGAAATTTGGCCTCTTCGTATTAAAGAACTTGCAAAAATGCGTATTCCGCAGATTTTGGTTAATGCCCATATGTCTGAACGTTCTTTTAAAGCTTGGCAAAAACGACGTATTCTTGCCAAACATATTTTTAAGGATATTGATTTGGCGATTGGTCAAAATGAAAGAGATGTAGCTTATTACCATACACTTGGCGTAAAATCTGTTACGTTTTCTGGTAATCTCAAGGCTGATGTTTTTCTGGTTGAAAATCAAGAATTGCTTGCACGTTATCGTAATGCTATCGGCAATCGCCCAGTTTGGGCAGCTGTTTCAACGCATGAAGGGGAAGAGGAGATTGCTTTTGAGGTCCATAAAATTGTTAAAAATTATTTGCCAGATTTATTAACAATTATTGTACCTCGTCATCCTGAACGTTCAGAAGATCTTATCAGAAAATGCGATAATAAGGGGTTAAGTTTTATTCGTAGGAGTAGAGACGCTGTTCCAAACATGAATACCGATATTTTATGGGGAGATACCATTGGAGAAATGGGACTTTTTCTTCGCTTATCGAAAGTTTCTTTCGTTGGTAAATCGTTATGTGGAAATGGTGGACACAATCCATTGGAATTGGCTTTGCTTGGTTCCGCTATTTTGACAGGGCCTCATGTTTCAAATTTTCAAGAGATGTTCAAACAATTTCTAACGCATGATGCAGCATATATGGTTCAAGATACAAAACAGCTTGCTATTCAGGTGTATAAGCTTTTAACAAATGAAACATTGCGGCAAGAAATGGTTGATAAGGCTCATGAAGTGGCGACAGGTATGGCAGGTGCATTTGAGCGCACATTAAAGATTTTAGATCCATTTTTACAACCCCTTGTAATACAAACAGGTTTACGTCAGCGTCAGGGTAGATATGCATATTAGCGCCCCTCGTTTTTGGTGGAAAAATAAAAGCTTTTTGCGTTTTGTGTTAGCTCCAGTTTCATGGGGGTATGGTTATTTTTCAAGTCGTTTTATGACAAGACAGCCTCCCGTGATTGATCTGCCAGTTTTGTGTATTGGAAATTTTACATGTGGCGGTGCGGGTAAAACGCCGGTTGTTATTGCTTTTACAAAAGTGGCTAAAGAACTTGGTTTCGTACCTGGTATTGTATCTCGTGGTTATGGTGGATCAGTTAAAGGGGTACATCTTGTAAATGAAAAATATGATACTCCATATAGTGTTGGAGATGAGGCACTTTTACTTGCACGGCATGCTTTTGTAGCTGTATCACCTAATCGTTATGCAGCGGCACAACGGCTTAAACAAGAGGGATGTAATCTTATTTTAATGGATGACGGATTTCAAAGTCGCCGTCTTTATATGGATTATGCGTTACTCGTTGTTGATGCGATGCGCGGTTTTGGTAATGGAGCTGTCTTTCCAGCAGGACCTTTGCGCGTACCATTAAAAACGCAGTTTTCTTTTATGGATAGTGTTTTATTGATTGGTCACTCCGATGCGCCTGATAATGTCGCTTTTCTTGTTTCGCGTACTGGAAAGCCTTTATATCGTGCTCATCTTAAAGCCAGTGCCTCTGATGAGGTTTCAGGAAAATCATTTTTGGCATTTGCTGGTATTGGCAATCCAGATAAATTTTTTAAATCTATTAAAGAATTGTCTGGTCATGTGGTGCAAACTTACATATATCCAGACCACTATTTTTTCACAGATAAAAATTTAAAAAGCCTTATACAAAAGGCTAAAATGCACAATTTATGGCTAGCAACAACAGCTAAAGATTATACCCGTATACAGACAATTCACATGCAAAAAGATTTGAAAAATCTTATTATCTTTGATGTGAATGTCGATTTTGTTCAAAAAGACTTCTGTCGTATGGTCCTTGAAGAGGTCATGACCCGCTTTAGAAAACGTTCCCTTGAATTTTCTTGTCTAAAAGGCAAAAGCTAAATTTATAGCTTTCGAGGGGTTATTTTTCTTTTGTTTTTAACAATTGCTTGAGATATGGGTTGCACTCAAGTTCGCGCTGATAGGAGATTTCACAACTAGCATATGCTTCTTGGCGGTGATGATTCCAATATTTTAAATCATCTATAGGGATTTTTTGCCCGCTAACAGCACAAATGGTATAGGTACCATATTCTATAATGTCATATCCGTTATTAGAATAATGAATTTTTGCTTCGCGTTCACCATTGGGAAACATTATAACTCCTTCTTACTTGATACAAGAGATTCAAGAAAAGTGCCATAAAATGTATTATAAAGTCGAGAGTTAATTTTAAAATATTTTTCTTGTAAAAATGATGCAGGGCTTATTTTCTGCCAAAAAGCCGTTCTATATCTGCCAATTTGAGTTCAATATAAGTAGGGCGTCCATGATTACATGTACTTGTATTAGGTATTGCCTCCATTTGTCGTAATAGTGTGTTCATTTCTTCGGGGCGTAAAAGGCGCCCTGACCGTATTGAGCCGTGACAGGCCATCGTTGCTGCAACATAATCAAGCATTGCTTTTAAATTATTTGTTGTATCATACTCAGCGGCCTCATCTGCGAGATCTTTAATAAGGGCTTGGACGTTGATCTTTCCTAACATGGAAGGTGTTTCACGCACAACAATTGCTCCTGGTCCAAATGGTTCTATTCCTAATCCAAATTTTTGCAAAGCATCTTTATGCGTTAAAAGGCATGTTGCATCCTCTTCAGAGAGTTCTACAATTTCAGGAATAAGTAATAACTGTGAAGGAAGTGGTTTGGAATAAAGTGCATTTTTGAGTGCTTCATAAACCAATCGTTCGTGAGCTGCATGCTGATCGACAATGATCAAACTATCTTGTGTTTGGGCGATAATATAGTTTTTATGGATTTGTGCTCTGGCCGCTCCTAATGGATAAGATAACTCTTCTGATGAAGATGTCGTGCTTGGAATGTATGCATCCCCACTTGGTGTATTTAAGCCCTCCATAATAGGAGCGGCATCTTCTTTTAAATCAAAAGAGTGAGTACTATCCAATGGTTTTTGGACCATTGAAGCGCTGGTAAAATGATGAGGTTGTGAACTGTAAGAAGAGAACTGGTGAGTGTTCTTAAAACTGACTAATGGTTGTTGTGCCAATGATTGTTGTGTTTGAAATGCAGCAAGCATTGCTTCAGAACGGGTTGAAGTAGGACGAATACCAGATTGTTGCAATGCTTCACGAATAGCTCCAACAATCAAACCACGAATTAATCCTGGATCACGGAATCGTACATCAGCTTTGGCTGGGTGAACATTAACATCTACCTCAGCAGGTGGGAGGTCAATAAAAAGAATAGCGACAGGATAACGATCTCGTGTCATGACATCAGCATAAGCGCCTCGGATAGCGCCCCATAGAAATTTATCACGCACGGGACGTCCATTAACATAAGCAAATTGATGAAGGCTGTTATTTCGGTTGAAAGATGGCAAACAGGCAAAACCTGTTAAGCGCACCGCTTCGCGTTCAGCATTCAGCGCAATGCTATTAGGGGCGAATTCTTTTCCCATAATCTGCGTAATACGTTGTAATTGTCCTTGAATATTATTTTCTGTAGCAGACAATTCCATAGATGTTCTGTCTAGTCCTGAAAGAGAAAAGCGGATATGTGGAAATGCGATAGCAATTCGCTTAATCATATCGCTAATAGCATTTGTTTCAGCCCGATCAGTTTTCATAAATTTTAATCGTGCCGGCGTGACAAAGAAAAGATCACGAACTTCAACAATTGTTCCAAGATTCGCAGCAGCTGGTTTGGGTCCTACAATTTTTCCTGCAGTAACGGAAATTTCAGCAGCGCTCTCAGCATCTTTTGTTCGTGAAATGAGTTTAAGTTTAGCAACAGAACCAATAGAGGGGAGGGCTTCTCCTCTAAATCCAAGGAAGCAGATATTGTGTACGTCATCGGTAATCTTTGAGGTACAATGGCGAGAAACTGCTAAAGTTAATTGATCTGCAGGAATTCCATAACCATTATCACTCACCTTTATAAAATTTTTTCCACCATTTGCTGTAATAATTTCAATGCGTGTTGCACCAGCATCAATAGCGTTTTCAACAAGTTCTTTGACAACATTTGCTGGTCGTTCAATAACTTCACCGGCGGCGATTTGATTAATAATATTTTCGCTAAGATGGCGTATAATCATAATAAATTCTAACAGGAAACTTAAGGGTTCTATAGAAAATTATGATAACATCATTTGCGCGACATTCAAGAATAAGAGAGCATGAGAGGTATTATTTTTACAATACCTCCTATTTTATTTTATGTTAACAAGTCGGTTGGAAAAAACATAAAAATAGTTTTTATCACTTTAAAATAGCTTGCACCAATTTATCATCTAGGTCAAAAAAAGAAACAATGTAAAAAGGGAAGGCAATATATATGGCGCGTATAAGCGGTATTTTAGCAGATAGTGATATACAAGCTTTGATTGAGAATAACTTTCTCAAGGCTCAGTATCCATTTGATAGATCTCAAATACAACCAGCAAGTCTTGATCTTCGTTTAGGGGAGAAAGCTTATCGTATACGTGCTTCTTTTATGCCGGGACCTGATACAAAAGTTTTGGATAAGCTTGAACGGTTAAAGTTGCATGAGTTTGATTTACGAGACGGAGCCGTTTTGGAAACGGGGTGTGTTTATATTGTTCCTCTTTTGGAAAGTTTAGCTTTACCAGAATTCTTATCTGCTGTTGCCAATCCCAAAAGTTCTACAGGACGATTAGATATTTTTACACGTGTCATTACGGATAATGCTCAGGAATTTGATAAAATTTGTGCTGGTTATCATGGTCCACTTTATTTGGAAATTAGTCCACGCACATTTCCAATTTTGGTGCATACAGGCTCATATTTATCACAGCTTCGGTTTAGAAAAGGGCAAAGTTATTTAAATGAAATAGAGTTGCACACTTTGCAAAGGCAAGAAACACTGATATCGGATGATTTTCCTAATATTAGTGTTGGTGGTATTGGTCTTTCCATTAATTTAAAGGGAGACGAAAACGGGCTTATAGGTTATCGTGGTAAACATCATACAAGTGTTATTGATATTGATAAACGTGCCGTTGCCCACGTTTTAGATTTTTGGGAACCTCTTTTTGATCGTGGTCAAAGGGAGTTGGTTCTTGATCCTGATGAATTTTACATTTTAGTTTCACGAGAGTCTGTTCATGTGCCGCCGCTTTATGCCGCAGAAATGACACCTTTTGATCCTTTAGTTGGCGAGTTTAGGGTGCATTATGCAGGCTTTTTTGATCCAGGATTTGGGCATAAGGAGGCGGGTGGAAAAGGAGCAAGAGCGGTTTTAGAAGTGCGGAGCCATGAAGTTCCTTTTATCTTAGAGCATGGTCAAATTATTGGCCGTTTGGTCTATGAGCATATGCTTAATCGACCATCAACCCTTTATGGACATGATGTTGGATCACATTATCAAGCACAGGGTTTAAAGTTGTCCAAGCATTTTAAATGAGTTGGGAACCACGAATTTTGATAACATGTATGCAGAAAGCGTATTTTAGATAAAAAAAATTTTGTGCTTCGCAAAACCGGCGTCATGCATTCTATTTTTAATTTCCAAGGTTATTTCATCTCTTGCATTTGAGAGGGTATGAGAGGCATTTTTACTTCTTTTTTCAAGAGGTTCTATCTATACGAACTCCCTTTATGATGTGCAAAAGAATAGTTTTGATTATTTCATCATGACAAAATTTACTATATTCAATATGTTATTCATATTTATTATTATAATAAATCAATAGGTTAATAAAATTCAATATAACAGTAGCTACTCACTTTTCAAAGTAAATATGCGAGATTGGATGCTGCAATTGACTCAATTTTTCTAGAGTGTAATAACCAGTATATTTTATTCCGTATAAAAATTATCCTTAAGAGTTAATAAATAAGTTTTCACTCCAGTTTAGTAACAATTATTTTCAATAAACATTGTTCTAATTTTAGTAACTCATTTATAGCCTCAAGATATAATATTGCTAGAAAATTATTCAATTAAATATGAAGATTTTCTATTGGTATGAACATTAAAAGTTTTTATGCTTTATGTGAATTAGGCACTATGCATGAATAAGTAACAGATCTTAGTTTTGAATATTGATATAAGAAGATTTCTGCATGTATGCGACAGCTTTATTTCCAGTATTAATAAAGGATTTTTTCATCTTTTGGGGGAGATTATGGTTTATACTTAATGACACTCTATATTCTTAATAACTGATAATGTAAGGACCTTTAGAGGGAGAAGCAACTTTAAATTATAACTAATTAAGCTACGGAGCAATCGCTTTTGAAGAGGGATTGCTTTAAAGAGAGTATAACATTTTAATTGCACATGAAGAATATATGAGTAGATACGTTATTAATGATACTTCATACTGTGAGATTTTAAATTTGGATAGGAGAAATAAAGACATTGTTTTTATCAATTAGTTTTTTTAGAAAGTTGCAATCTCTGTTGCTTCTATCTATTCAATAGAGCGTTTTGGGAGAATATCGAGTAGGAAGGTACACGGATTCGCTTTTATGCGTTTTAGGATATCTTCTCTTTTTATTTAGGAACAATGGTGCCATCAATGATTATTTCTTCAACACTTGATTATCGTAAGGCAGCAAAGCGTCGTCTTCCTCCTTTTCTTTTTCACTATATTGATGGTGGGGCTTATGCTGAAGAAACGATGCGACGTAACTGTAAAGATCTTCAAGCTCTTGCACTGCGTCAAAGGATTCTAAGGCAAGTTGGTGAAGTTGATCTTTCAATCAAGCTTTTTGATCAGACACTTGATTTACCGATTGTACTTGCGCCTGTTGGGCTAACGGGCATGTATGCACGTCGTGGAGAGGTAAAAGCAGCGCGTGCCGCAGCGGCAAAAGGGATTCCTTTTACTCTATCCTCTGTTTCAGTTTGTCCCATTGCGGAAGTGCAAGAAGCGATTGGAGGTGCATTTTGGTTTCAACTTTATGTTCTCAAAGATCGCGGTTTCATGCGTGATGCACTAGAACGGGCTTGGTTAGCTGGTGTACGCACGTTGGTTTTTACAGTTGATATGCCAGTTCCTGGTGCACGTTATCGTGATGCGCATTCGGGGATGTCTGGTCCTTATGCTGGTTTACGTCGTTTTTTACAAGCTTTGACTCATCCATATTGGGCTTGGAACGTTGGTGTTATGGGGCGCCCTCATGATCTTGGAAATGTCTCTGCTTATCTTAAAAAGAAAATTGTATTGGATGATTACGTTGGTTGGATTGGTGCAAATTTTGATCCATCAATTGGTTGGCATGATCTACAATGGATTCGCGATTTTTGGAAAGGAAAAATGATTTTGAAAGGTATTCTTGATCCAGAAGATGCACGAGAAGCAGTAAAATTTGGTGCGGATGGTATTGTTGTTTCTAATCACGGCGGACGTCAGCTTGATGGTGTATTATCAACAACACGAGCGTTGCCTGCAATTGCGGATGCTGTAGAGGATCATTTGACTATTTTAGCGGACTCAGGTGTTCGTTCTGGTCTTGATGTTGTACGCATGATAGCACAAGGTGCGGATGCTGTTATGATTGGCCGTGCTTTTGTTTATGCGCTTGCAGCAGCAGGTAAGAAAGGTGTTATGCATCTCCTTGATCTTTTTGCCAATGAAATGCGGGTAGCTATGACACTGACCGGTACTCAGACAATCAAAGATATTACACGCAAGAGTTTAGTAAATATAGATGTTTTTAAGCAATGAAAGCAATATGTTATACTGCTTTCAGAAAAAGAAAGTCTTTTTATAGAGGAGCATAATTATATATTTTACAAATATGTTGACAGTTAAATTTAAATAGAAAAGATCAAAAAGCTCCTCTATAAAAATACAGAAAATACTCAGTAACTAAAATAATACTCCGTAAATACAATAATAATTAACGCAAAAATCTTAATAATAATAAACACAAAAAAAACACTAATAACATTGCATACATCTTTTACTTACTTTATTAAAAGCTCATTCTACGGATAAAAAGGAACAAGCGCTGATATTAAAGGTAAAACAACTGTTGATATAGAAAAAATAGCTATAAATAATGCTGTGAGCATTTTTCCCTCCTATATATAAAAATATAATATGTTAATTAATTCTTTCCCACATTAGCATAAAACGTAAATTTATAAGCTTCATTTAGTTTTATTTTAATATAGAATAATATTAATTATGATATATAAATAAAATTATTAAAAATGTCAATATGTATTTATTAAAAGCTATAATTATAATAAAAAATGGATCTAATAAATAATATTCCTATAATCTATATATTATTTATATTAATTTTATTTGGTAATATATTATATGGATATGATATTTTTTTATGGAGTACATTTTTAAGCAATGAAAAAAATACCCATACAATCTTTAAAAAAGCTCGTTTACTGAGAGCAAGACTGCGTGAATTAATGTGCTTTTCTTTCTTATTTCCTTGCATCCTCAATGAGTTATGATGTTTTTGAACTGGCGAACATATTAGGAAGCAGTTGAATATTTTTTGTATAGTATGTCATTGCTAACACTGTTTATGCTTTCTCTATTGATTGCATAATTTATTAAAGATCCAGTTCGTTTTTATTGCAGATGGTGATGGTAGGGGGACTAATGATACAAATTGGCATAGAATGTTTTGTTCCATAAGCGATTTAACAATTGCATCTCCAAGCTTCTCCTTTGATACTATGCTCTTCACAGACAACAACAGATTGGTGAGATTGGCATAACTCTAGCACTGATCTATTATCTCAAAGTTGAATTGTTGGCACACTTGTAAGCGTTGGGATAACTTCATGTTTTTTGAAGCTCTTCAGCAACATCAAGACAAATCTGAACAGTTTCTTCGGTAGCAAGTAGGAGAACATCTTTTCCTTTTTTAAACAGAAGTTTTGCTGATATCAATTTTTGAAGCATTTTTATGAATATTCATAACAGCACGCTTTCCTAAACCTATATAAATGGGTACAAGATTACTCAGAGTAGAAAGAATTACAGTTTCCATTTGATCGAATTTCTACTCGTAAGTAATTGGATAATATTTACTTTATCGCTGAATAAAAAAGAAAAGTTTTTCTCTCTTTAAACAGAAGATGGATTGTCATCTAGTCAATAGGGATAGTTTGCGAGAAATTTGTTTGATGCAAAACGACTTAACATTGCAGTTAATTTTTATTACTTGAAGCTGTGAAAAGAAGGTTAAGATAGATAAAAGAATATAAAAAATGATGGATACATTTTAAAATAAAAAATTATAATTCTGTTAATTCCACATAAGTTGCTGCTGATATTGGTGACAAAAGAAATTTGATCAAAAAAATATCAAAATTATTTGAGGACATTCCTCATGGCATGTAGGCTAAACCTTTTTGTTGGTATGGGTGAGATTTTCTTTGAGCAGAAATTGATTCTATCCCCTGAAATCAGTAATAATCTCTCAGGTTATGTCGTAAACTTTTTAGGGATGTTACAACGCCACTATCGTCCTTTTATGAAAAATGTTAGCATTTCAGATGAGCAGTTGTGAGGAATTTCAACGTTTAATACAGCAAGATCCAGAAACTCTCACGGATTTAGAACGGGCTTCAAGATTTTTATATTTACAGCGATTAAGTTTTAGAGGGAATGTAAATCGTACGATGAGAGTAGAAAACCATCGTAGCGCGCGGGGGGCTTAAGCCCTTCCAATTTGAATGCGTGCTAAAACTTATTTTCCACTGTTTAGCAGGTGTTAGCATTGAACATTTAGACTAGTCTGATTTTATTGTGCGTTATGATCGCCTAAAAATCTTGTTTTATCTTTCACCACTTTAATTGTGGTTTTGAGGGTGATTAAAGAAAGGATTTTTATAAGCGGGAGGATTATCAGCCGATGTCTAAGCTGCTTGCATAATAAGAGGGAGTTTTTTGTCTTTAAACAATATGCTAGAAATTCAAAAAACTTTAGTTAATTTTATAAAAGAGGTTACACCATCTTATACAGACTGCTCTGCAAATAACACAATTGCTGGTAAGGAATGGGGCATCACCAATTTTGATTTCTAAAAAAGAAACAATACGTATTAAATAGTCTTTAACTTTGCAGACTTTTTGAGAATCCTTTCAGAATCTTTTGAAAAAAGTGAACTGATAGAAGATATTTCTATCAAAATATAAAAACAGTACGATATGTAGGCAATCTGGGCTTTAGAAACAAGAATCAAAGCGTATAAAGATGCATAGAAGTGAGATTGAGACATATCATTTTTATGATTCAATAAAAAATAAAAATTAAAGAAAAAATTTTATATCAAAAATTTAAGGTGGTTTAAAAGGTGGACGGGCAATGCATGGAAGGATGAGCGAGAAGGTAAATTAGGGGAAAGCGATTTATAGATTATCAGTATCTTTGTAAAAGTATCTTCTCAAGATAAATATTGTGATGAAATAGATTGTAGTTGAATGTTCGAAAAGATAATACGCACTCTTAACTTTTCCGTTATACACATCACAATAAAAGCCGTGAAAAGCACGGTCTTATTACAAACTTTCTCTAAAAGCAGTACATGAGTTTGCAAGATATTACAGTAATATTTTAAAAGAAGGATTTTATTTCAGGAAAAAATTATCTTAAAATAGTAAAGCAATATTCTTCAAGAAATTGCTAGGCGACTTTTGAAAGTAAAAAAGCTAAGTTAAAAAATAAAAGCAAAAATGGTTGTTGGTTTTCTCAACTGGAGTTGCATGTCATTTCCCACATAGGGAATTTACCTATAGAAAAATTAACAGCCAAGATCATTCACAATGTTTTCCCGCCACTTTAGCATGAAAAAGCAGATATAGTGCGAAAGTATTTGCCTTATCGTCAACATCATTATTATAATTAGGAAGCTGAAACAACATCATTTACAAATCACATAAAAGCCTTACCATTATTCATTATATAGCTCCGTAGATTGCTTTTCTTCAAGCATGCCAGCCCCTAGATGTTATTTTTGTTGAAAACAGAACCTTTGTGTATGATCAGTTCTTTGAACGACGATAGTAGTGCAATCCATAAAATCTTTTCTCATCTTCTTTTGATAGGATAACAAAGATGTCCTTAGAATACATCAATAGACTCAATCATTTTACACAAACATAATCTGTTGAATCCTTTAGTTTCAATTCAGACATCTCAGTCATTCTAATTAAATCTAATCGACCACCAGAGTGTTTTAATCCTTTAAGTGCTTTTACTTTTAATCTGAATGTATCCACCTCTTTCAAATCTTTTCATTGATTGATGTTTCAGAGGAATTATATTTTTATCACTTTATTTTCCGTTTATCTCTCCAACCACATAAACGTTCACCTTGTTTGTTATGTTTTAAAATATCTCTCGCCAAATTTGAACTAATGACATTGATATCTTGTCGATTCAAATAAATTGGAAGCCATCCAATACAAGAAGTTCGTTCATTCGTCGCGCAACCAGCTAGAAAGCTTAGTGCGCACATCAGCATCACTTTTCTTATTAATTTCATTTTCTACCTCAAGCCGTGTTGTCGCTATCTTGAAATCTTCTTTTGTTTGCTTTTGCTTCTCAACTTTTTTCCCAAGAAAAAAGGCTTTGACTAAAGCTATAAGAAAAGCTGCTATGAGCGCTGACGTCATTGTCAGATATTTTTTTATCCATAAAATCATAGGCGGTGTTCCTGAAAACGTTTAGCAATGTATATCATAGCCGTACAAGCAGCTAAAACCATAATGCCTGCTAGAACCCATTGAACAGGACCATTTCCTGCAAAAAGACCTCCAAGCCCTGAAAAAGAACCTATGATTGGTGCAAGAGCTTCTACTTTGCAAATACCTGTTACGCCTTCTGGTTCTACTACATGATAATTGGGGGCAACATGAGCTCCTTTTGCCCACAAACCTGCTTCGGTTGCTCGGCGATTGACAAGACCTTGGATACGTTTTCCTCCTACTCTTGTCCATTTTTGCAATTCGGTTGGTATCGCTTCATATTCACCTTTATTAAGCTTTTTTAAAAGTGTAGAATTGCGAAATGCTGTGATTCCTACATTATAGCAAAATGATACTAATGCCGCGAATTGTTCATCGTTTAAAGGAACGGTAACGGTTTTTTCAACAACAGCTTCATACTCCCTCAAGTCCTGACAAAGGATTTTTTCAGCTTCTTTTTCCGTAATTTGCATGTCTTTGTGGACGCTTGGGGCACCAGCAGCACTTGTATGTCCATAACCAATTGTCCAGACACCACCAGAATCTTCATAAGCTGATAAACGTAAGCCTTCCAATTGCTTAATCAATACAAGCCCTTCTTTTGATATTTTTCGCATTATTTTTACCTATAAAAAACTACACAAAGCAGGATATGAATTAAAAACTTACATCTACTCATTTTTAAGAACAGAACAGCGAAAGGGCATAATAAATTCAAAACATCCATAGTGGATTATTTTAAGATCCATATCATTTTTTTGAATAAAGATTATGCTAAATACTATTCATTTTGCAGCAATTGATCTCCATCTAAAGACAATAACTTTATAATAATTCCATTTATAATCAGATAGATTTCACTCATAAACCAGTTGATCTAGAATGATTTAGAAGAACTTTACTTCAAAAAACTTCAATAATTCCAATGACAAAAAGCACTTTTAACAAAAAATAAGAGACATAATAATTAATGAAATAATTAGGTGTTGATTTTTAAGTAATTTCAAAATTCATAAATTGCACCACAGAATTTTTTTATAAAAACAAAAAAACATTATAATTTAATATTATACATCTAAAATTTATCTTAGAATCAATAAAGCATATACATAACGTGTTATACATATTTAATAAAAAAATCTATAGTTAATTTAATTATTCTTTGTTTTTTCTCCTAATTGCTTAATTTCATTAAAAAATACCTTTATGAAGGATTTCAAATAAACTGTTACATAAAAAACATAATGGATATTTCCCCTCTCTTGCAGTCTGTTTCCAAATGAAACAATATATTAGTGGAGCATATTCAATATATAGACCAATGATATTTGATAGTTTTTTTAAGAATATTGTACTGTAATAAATTTGAACAAGTAGTTCAGTTTCATATATTTTCTTTTTCATATGAAGCATTTGGTGGGGCGTTCGGGTCCAATGGTATCATCTTTGTCTGGTGTTGTATTGGCTACGTTTCCAGCAGCCTCTTAAACAAATCAATCAAGCTATTGAAATATTTTTAGAGGCAATAGCACAAGAGACACAAAAGATTTTGACAAAAGGCTGCTTGAAAATATAGGAATCTCTCTCCTCCTAGCATCCCAGCCCATTTACATAACATAAAAAATAAAAAGGCAATGAGATGATATTTGATGATGGCAATAGATATGTAATAATACGTGAGTGTGCACAGCTTTTTATTATATCCACAACAACGATTCGCCATTAGATGCTTCAGGGGGGGGCCGGAGCCATATAAGCTAGGGAGAGCAGTGAGGTGGAGAAAGAAAGAGACTTTAGCATTTATTCCAGAGAAAAATACGGAGCAAATAACAACAGATTAGATAAAATCGTATAAACCCTAGAAGGTAATCTTCAAACAGATAATTAAATAAAAAATATATATATTTCAATACATTAAAACAAAAGGTGGTGCCGGATGCCGGCAAGCAGGGGCTTAGCAATAAGATTCAAAGTATATAAAGATGTGTAAGGGCGTATTGATGTCTATAGCTTTTTATGATTCAATAAAAAAAGTAAGTATTA
>NZ_JBHIOQ010000034.1:0-1311 GCF_042195565.1 Bartonella sp. AP88XZML
CTCACTCCCGTATATCGACACAAAGCCCTTGCCTGATCCCACACCAAAACCTGTTTCATGCTCCTCTGAATGGCTTTTATGATGATCTGTCATGCCATCAATCGTCACATTTTCTCCGCTCACATTGATATCTTGACCGGAAAGCAGATGAGAAGCAGTGATTGTGGTCTCTTTGTCCGATTGTGTGATAATGTTGCCCGTTGCCCCCAAATTGGTCAGCACACCAGCGTGGATATCGGCATTTCCCCCCGCTTCTATAGTGCTATAATGGTTATCAATGGTATCAGCGTTAATGATGAGATTGCCACTAGATTGTATCATTCCTTGACGAGTAGGCGAAAATTCTTGCGTGACAGTTTTCTGTATCATGTGAGATAAATTATTCCATCGGTACCCTTGAAAAAAAAGCGAACTTTCACTCTCTTCATTCCAAGTAAATGCCTTGTATACTATCCCATCTTCTAAAGTTATCTTACCATAAGTTTCCTCTTTGTTGAGCAAAGAATTTTTAAAGTGAAAATCACATATGTTTTCTGAACATTCAACTTCCTCATAGGAAACGGCCCACATTTTTACCCTCAACTCATTTGCTACACTTGTTGTATGATACAAAATCGCATTTTCAATTGAATCAAAGCATTCTGGTTTTTGGAATGCGATGGTGACTTCTTCCGTTTTTTCCGTGATGATCAACAAATTGAACAGATCAATCAAGCTGTTGAAACCTTTTTAGCAGAGATAGAACAAGAGATACAACAACTCTCAACAAAAGCTGCTTAACCTTATGGGGGTGTTTTGTTCCCCGCATATCTACGAGCACCCCCACCCTTCCTAACACTTTCAAGTAATGCGTGATTCACGCCACACGTGAATTGCATCTCAATGTAAGGAGAAAAGATATGGCGCCTCGTCCAGCTGCTATAACGCAAGCAGACATTGCACGGGCTTTAAGAGAAGCTAAAAAACAAGGGATGTGAACACATAGAAATCAAACCTACGGGTGAACTGCTTATCTATCTTAAATCCGATATTCCAATACCAAATTCAGTTAGCCATCCAGACAAACTTTTAGATTTGTCAAAGAATGAATATTACGAAACCGTACTCTCTAAGATGTAAAATACCATGCCTAAACCACGTCCTCCTCATCTTGTCAAAGAAGCCACACGCCATGGTAAAATTATATGGTATGTACGTATTGGTCATGGCAAACGCATTAGAATCCGCGGAACCTATGGAACGCAAGAGTTTGTTGATAACTACAAAAGCGCACTTGCCGAGTTACAAGGGCTTATACTTCCTAAATCAAAA
>NZ_JBHIOQ010000035.1:0-2299 GCF_042195565.1 Bartonella sp. AP88XZML
ACAATCAACAACCCATCTTCGTTTTTTTATATATGACGAAATTAAACCAGAATATCACGCACAAATGCAATTCCAAATGGCTTGTACAGGACGAAAGTGGTGTGATTTCATGAGCTATAATCCAAACTTTGTAGGCAAATCTACTGGTTTGAGAATGAAAATCAAACGCGTCCTCCGTGATGAGAAACACATTGAAGAGATCAATAAAGCGGTCGAAATCTTTTTAGGGGAAATAGAACAAGAGATGCAAAAGATTTTGGCAAAAGCCGCTTAAACCTATGGGGGTGCTCTCTCCTCCCAGCACCCCCACCCATTTACTAACAACTTTTAAGTAATGCATGATTCACGCTACGGGCGAATTGTACGCAAATAAAGGAAATAAACCATGGAAAAGAAATATGAACTGACTGATGAAACAATCGAAGTTGGGCGCAAAACGCTCCGCCGCATTCGTGCATTGAGAGATTTGGAGGACGTTAAGAAAGGTGATCTTGGCGGCTATATCGAGAAAGAAGACAATCTAAGTCATGATGGCAATTGCTGGGTTGGGGGTTATGCCAAGGTTTATGATGATGCTAAGGTTTACGAAAATGCACATGTTTACGGTTATGCCGAGGTTCACGGCAATTCTCGTATTTATGGCAAAGCAGAAGTTTTCGATGAACCATGCATTTACGGTCATGCAGAAGTTTACGGTGATGCATATATTTGCGGTGAACCGCACGTTTTTGATAATGCAGAAGTTTATGGCAATGCACAAGTTTACGGTGAGGCATACATTTACGATAGGGCGCGTGTTTACGGCAATGCGCAAGTTTACGGTGATGCGCATATTTACGGTCATGCAAAAATTTACGGTGATGCATGTGTATGTTGGGACGACTGGATTGATGACGATAGAAGAATCTCAACTAGAGAAAAAACCAGATGAGAAAATACGAACTTACTGATGAAACAATTGAGTTTGAGGGATACATTACGCTTTACCGCATCCGTGCATTGAAAGACTTTGGAGATGTAAAGGCAGGTGATCTTGGCGGCTTTATAGAGCATGAAGACAATTTAAGTCATGAAAACGATTGTTGGATTTATAATGATGCCAAGGCGTATTTGTTTGCCAATATTTACGATAGCGCTAAGGTTTTTGATAACGCACAAGTTGCTTATAGTGCAGAGATTTTTGGAAATGCAAAAATTTATAATAACGTCAAAATATATAGAGGTCATATTTTTGGAAGCGTAGAAATTTATGGAAATGTGGTTATCGATAATGATTCAAGAATTTATGGCGATACAAAAATTTATGATAATTCAGAAGCTTGTAAACGAACTATGACCGCCCAGAACGGCGACTCTTCAGCAAAAGACGACATTCCTTTCTAGCAACACAAACAAACTTTTAAACACAAGCGCGATTCACGCCACGGGTGAATTACATCTCAATGAAGGGGAATAAACATGCCACACCGCCCACCTACTATCACGCAACCAGCTATTGCTCGTGCTTTAAGAGAAGCTAAAAAACAAGGATGTGAACTCATAGAAATCAAACCTACAGGGGAATTATTAATTCATATCAATAAAACCATAACACCAACAACGACAGATAATACTTATAGCATTGACGATTTTCCACCACTTGAAAATGAACAAGAAGACTACGAGACCAGCAAAAGCTGCCCCTCTGTCGACGGTATAAAGTTTTAGCCATGCCAAAACGCCGTCCACCGCATCTTGTTCGTGAACGTACACGCCATGGTAAAGTTATATGGTATGTACGTATTGGTCATGGACCACGGTTTCGGATTGAAGGAACCTATGGAACGCAAGAGTTTGTTGACAATTATACGCTGGCTATTAAACAAGCGCAAAATGGCTCCTCCAAAACAAAGAGGCGTACCAGACTCACAGAAGGGTCTTTCGATTGGTTGTTGCATCAGTATTTACAAAGCATGCAATGGCATAATCAATCAGAATCTACTAAAAAAGTTAAATATCGAATTCTGAATAATGTTTCTAAACATATCGGTGATCGTGCATATAAAAGCATAAACAAACAACACATTCTTGAAGCCGTAGACAGAAGGCGAAATACCCCTGCCGCGGCAAAACATTTTTTGACCTCTTTAAACGGTCTCTTTAATTGGGCGGTTGATAATGCCCTTTTAAATAGAAATCCTGCCTTTAATGTAAAAGCACCAAAATCTTTAAACAGTGAGGGATTACTGCCATGGCTAGAAGAGGACATAGACAAATATTATCACCGTTGGTCACATGGTACACATGAACGCGTCTGGAT
>NZ_JBHIOQ010000036.1:0-6550 GCF_042195565.1 Bartonella sp. AP88XZML
CAAGTTCTCGATGCCCTGCTTGCTCATGATGAGAATTTTAGTAAAACGCTTAATCAGATGAATTTAGGACAAGATGTAAGCTCTATTTTAGAAATTGTAACAGTTTCTCAAAATATGGATTTAGAGAATGTCACCACGGTTGTTGATGATATCCCGCTTCAAGCAAGACCAGAGCATGCAAGCGCAAGCAATGTCTCTCCAATCCGTAAATCGCTTTCCATGCATAATGGACAAACAAGCTTCAACTTTATAGCGGCATTCCCTCGCGCTCTTAAAACGGTTTTGATTAAAAGATCAACCCTTTCTGATTATTGGGGCATATGGGCGAACAATGTTGCTGAGATTGCTCAAAACCATATCAATCATCTTAAAGATATTCTTTCTGATGAGAAAGGCAAAGCGCGGTGTGCTTTTGATGCGTTTCATAAGGAATTAAAGAGCAATTTAAACGACAGTATTACGCAAGAGGAAGCCCTTGAGATGTTAGGACAACATCTTGTGACNAACAGATAGGCTTGGCATTGTTTATACCCCCGTTGAGGTTGTCGATTTTATCATTCATTCTGTTGATGATGTGTTACGTAATGAATTTGGCAAAAGCTTAGGTTCACGGGGTGTTTCTATTCTTGACCCTTTCACGGGAACAGGTACTTTTATCACACGGCTTTTACAATCCAATCTCATCAAACCAGAGGATATGGAATATAAGTTCCGTCATGATATTCATGCCAATGAAATTGTTTTGCTTGCCTATTACATAGCAGCGATTAACATAGAATCGACGTATCATAGTATCATGAAAGGTGAATATATCCCTTTCAAGCATATTGGTTTGACTGATACGTTTCGGATGCTTGAAGAGAAGAACCTTCTGCAAAAATTATTCAAAGAAAACAGTGAATATTTAGAGCATCAAAAGAAACTGGATATTAAAGTTATCTTTGGCAATCCCCCTTATTCAACAGGTCAAAAAAGCGAAAATGATAATAATGCAAATGTAGAATATGAAATACTTGATAGAAGTATCCAAAATACGTATGCACTTAAATCTCAAGCAACATTAAAAAGAAATCTCTATGATAGCTATATTAGAGCGATTAGGTGGGCAAGTAATCGCTTAAGTTCCCAAGGTGGTATTGTAGCTTATATTTCTGGAAATGGATGGGTAGATAAAGCATTTGCTGATGGCATGCGAAAATGCTTACGAAATGAATATTCTTCTATTTATATCATTAATCTTCGTGGTGATATTCGAAAAAATATAAAATCAAAAGAGCTATCAAAGGAAGGAGGCAATGTGTTTGGTTCTGGAAGCCAAAATGGAATAGCTGTAACGATTTTTGTGCGCAACCCAAATAAAAAACAACCTTGTGAGATTTACTATCACGACATTGGTGATAATCTTTCTACCGAAAAAAAACTTGAGATGCTTCAAGACTTTGGTAATGTTGGTGGCATCACAAATAAATCAGGTTGGAAAATAATTACACCGGATGAACATGGTGACTGGATTCATCAACGTGATAACAATTTCAAAACATTTTTAGCTATAGGCGATAAGAAGGGATGTCATTTCAGACTATTTGAAACGTTTTCTCTTGGAATTGTAACCAATCGTGATGCTTGGACGTATAACTCAAGCCATGAAACTTTAAAGAAGAACATGAGTAATATGATTGCCTTCTATAACAGTGAAGTGGGACGATTTAATGAAGCTTATACACATGCTAACCGCAAGATACGTACAAAGGCTGTAAATAATTTCGTTGATACAGATGAGAGAAAGATAAGTTGGAGCTATAATGTTAAACAAGAATTAGTAAGAGGAAAAATTTCTGAATTTGAAAATATATGCCTCACGCAAAGTCTTTATCGTCCTTTTACGAAACAATGGCTATACTACAACCGTACTTTTAATGAGAGAGTCTATCAAATGCCGCGGATATTCCCTATGGGAAAAGCTGTTGAAAATAAGGTAATACAAATTACAGGTACCGGAACTCAAGCAGGTTTTTCTGTTTTGATGAGTAAGAATCTTCCCAATCTTGATGCATTGGATAAAGGTCAATGCTTTCCAAGATATTTTTACGAAAACACTAGGATCTCAAAAGGTAAAAGTAAGCAACAATCCCATTTATTTGCGAATTCTATAGAAGACAGCAAAACAGCTGGTTTACAGAGGCATGATGCCATTACTGATGAAGGTCTAGACCATTTTAAAGCCGCTTATCCTAATGAAGCCATAACAAAAGATGATTTGTTCTATTACGTTTATGGAATTTTACATTCGGAAGATTACCGTGCTCGTTATGCTCATAATTTATGCAAAGAATTGCCTCGTATCCCTTGTGTAAAGAGTGCTGATGATTTTTGGAAATTTGTAACAGCAGGGCGTGAACTGGGTCATTTGCACGTGAATTATGAAGATGTAGAGCCTTATCCAGTGACCTTTAAAAAGGGTAATCCAAAACAGACAGAAATCTCTAATCCCGAAAAATTCTATTATGTAACTGAAATGAAATTTGCAAAAATTAAGAATAGTAAGGAAAAGGATAAATCGACTGTTATCTACAATAGCAATATTACCATAACAGATATCCCTCTTGAAGCTTATGAGTATATCGTCAATGGTAGACCTGCTCTTGAATGGGTTATGGGGCGTCAATGTGTAAAGACTGATAAAAAGAGCGGTATTGTTAATGATGCTAATCGCTATGCTATTGAAACCGTTGGCAACCCTGCTTATCCATTGGAATTGTTTCAAAGGGTTATTACCGTAAGTTTAGAAACAATGAAAATCGTTAAGAACTTACCAAAATTGGTATTAAGAGAAACTGAATAACTTATAAAGCATGCTCACATAATGGGTATGATAAACGCATAAGGGGTATAAGGTCTTATACCTATAGGTTCTATACCCCTTTATACATTGCTTACATACAATCTTTAAAAGGATAATTTATCATTGCGTTATTCTAAAAAGAAAAAACTTGCACTTTTAGATACTCTCATTTGGATTGCTTTAAGACTTTTAAGAAACCCACTCTTAAAGTGAATTAGATTTTTTTACATTGCCTTTAAGAGGTTATACCGTAATCTAAAATGAGTGCTTTATTGTTTTCAAAAGCTTTGTTTAAAGAGAGTTATATGTATTCATTTTGCTTATAGGTTTTGAAGGTGTAAAAACCGTCAAAACCCCCTCAAAACCTATATTATTAGTTGAATTTATAGGTTGTGTTATCAATATGGGTTGTTTTTTTAAGATCTCTAAAATGCTAATGTATTGAAATATAATAACTTTTATTTTTCTATTTTAAAAAAATATATAACGGGAGGTAAAAGGAACCCTCAAAATACTCAAAACTCATAACCATAATGGTCTTGATACATTTCGTATGAGTTACAAGCTATCTTTTGAAAGGCTTTAAGGATCATACGCTTTTTATAAAGCACGTTGTAATCATTCTCTAAATCATAAGGTTATCATTCAAAAGAACTAATAAAATTCATAAAAAGGATTTTGATAACGTAATCAGTTTTTACTTTCATACGCTTTTCATAAGACACGTTTTAATCACTCACTAAAATGATCACTTTTGTCGGTTCAATTTACTGACACATAACTGACATATATATATTATTAATTGTATTTAAGGTTGTACTTTCGATATGGGTTGTATTTTAAAATGTTAACATATTGATATATAATAACTTTTATTTTTTCTCATTAAAAAGAATAATAGAGGGTCTAAAAAGAACTGACAAAACTGACACAACTGACAAAAGCCTATTAAAAAGGATTTTGCTAATCTTTATAATTATCGATCTCTCTTTAGATGTTTTCATAACAGTCTATAAATTATAATTATCCTATTTATCGTTTCTCTTATGAAAATGAAAAATGATGCCATGGTTATAAAGAATGCGTAAAAACAGCAAGGTTTTATAATCATAATGCAAATGAAAGCATTGGTTATAAAGACCATCTCTATAAAAAGCTGTTAAGTTGCAAATGTGTTATAAACAAAATTCACAAAAAAATTAAAAACCATTTAGTAAAAAATCTGATAGGTTATAAAGATAAAAAAACGCATTATGAGAGCGTTTCTAAATATTATAAATGTATAGATTCAAAAAAGAAGCCAATCGTTTCATAAATCCCATAATATAGCCTTAAAAGCACATAAATATAAAAGAAGCTATTCATAAGCATAAGATATTATAAATACACAACGTATTTTAAAAATACAAAAAAATATTAAAAAAGATAAAATATTATTTGACAATAAATACGTATTTTGGTATATAAATAATCAAGTGATCAAAACACTTGTGATTAGCGGATAGATTACGAAACAATCTTTCCAAAGCTTTTAAAAACTGGCTATCTTTTATGCTTTTGTTAGTATATGAGAATTTTGTCGGGTGTGGTTATGCCATACAATACCCATTTATGGGAAAAGCATACAACGGACTAATCACCGTGTTTTGAACGCCCGACGCCCTTTATAGGGTGTCAATTTCAAAACAATTTTGATTAGAAAGAATTTAAAATGAAAAATTCTCAAAATACAATTTCCTCTAACATTTCAAATGAAACCGCATCTGTTAATCAACAAGAGCCTGTAAAAAAATATGAACTTACTAATGAAAACCGCGTTGTTAACGGTATGACTTTACACCGCATTAAAGCTTTAAAAGATTTTGATGATGTTAAGGCTGGCGACCTCGGCGGCTTTATTAAAGATGAGAGTGATCTGTCTCATAAAGGCAATTGCTGGGTTTATGATGATGCTATGGTTATCCAAGCAAGCGTTTCCGAAAATGCTAAAATACGCAATAATGCTTGTGTTGTGAATTATGCTAGGGTTTATGGTAATGCCGTGATTAGTGATAAGGCATGGATTTTGAGTGATAAAGCACGTGTTTATGACAATGCAATCATTAATGGCAATGCAAAAATTGGTGGCTATGTTTTTGGCAATGCCGTTGTGAGTGATAATGCCGTTATTACTGAAGGGGCTCTTATTTACGATAATGCCCGTGTATATGAAAATGCTCATGTGAGTGGGCTTGTGTTTAATGATGCCCATGTCTACGGTAAATCACGCCTTGCTCCGTGGTCAAAAGCTTATGGCAATGCTCATGTTTTTGATAAAGCTATAGTTTATGATGGGAGCAATATTTATGACAATGCCAAGGTTTTTGGCTCGGCGCGTGTTGGTCCTTTTGCAAAAATTCATGATAATGCTCATGTGAGTGGCAAAGCACAAATTTGCCAATTTACAACGATTTATGGCAATGCTGTGCTTAAAGAAAATAAGAAATTTTCTGAAGATGTCTGTGGTTTTGATCAGAATATAAATAACGCTGCGTAAATAACGCGCGGTCGCGGGCGGGGGCGCCCCTCTTTAAAACATCTCATTTTAAAATTTAAATCTCTTTATAAAGGAATTGTGCTATGCAAAAAAAGTTTGCACTCACAAATGAAACGCGTGTAATTAGTAATCAAATTCTTTATCGCATTAAAGCTTTAAAAGACTTTTCTGATGTCAAGGCTGGCGATTTAGGCGGTTTTGTTGAAAAGGAAGATAACCTATCGCATTATGACAATTGCTGGGTCTATGATGATGCTTGTGTTTATAATAATGCCTATGTTTCTGATAATGCTAAAGTCTTAAATAAAGCTTATGTTTTCGATAATGCAAAAATTGAAGGCTATGCACAAGTTTATGATAATGCCGTGGTTTATGACAATGCTAGGGTTGCTGATCATGCCGTGGTTTTTGGAAGAACTTATGTTTACGGTTATGCCTGCGTTTTGAATCATGCTGAAGTATCTGACAGGGCTGTTATAAAAGGTCATGCTAAAATCTATGATGATGCTTTACTGACTGGCTATGCGCAAGCTTATGGCAATGCAAAGATTTTTGACAATGCTCAAGTTTGGTTTTTTGCTATAGTTGGTGATGATGCTTGTATTTATGAGAATGCAAAAATTACAGGCTATACATACATTTGTGATCAAGTGAGTGTTTTTGGCAATTCATATATAGATACAAAAAAATTAAATGGTCATATTAAAATTTGTGATCAAATCATAAGAGACGCTGCTTAAATAACAGCGCGGGGCGCGGCGGGGGCGCCTGCTTTCCAATCAAATTTTCCTAACCGTTTAACACATATCTATTATGTGAGGGTATCTCTATGTCTCAAAAATACGAATTAACCAGTGAAATCAAAAAAATCAAACATGCTCTTACTCGAAATATTATAAATCTTTATCGCATTAAAGCTTTAAAAGATTTTGATGATGTTAAGACGGGGGATTTAGGGGGCTTTATTGAAAAGGAAGCTAATCTATCCCATGATGGCAATTGCTGGGTTTATGATAAAGCTTGTGTGTATGGCTATGCCGTCGTTTCTGAAAATGCAAAAATACGGCATTTTTCTCAAGTTTGTGGTCAAATCTATGGGAATTGTGAAATCTATGGCAAGGCTTTCATCTCTCAATACGCAAAAATTTATGACCATGCTTGTGTCTATGGCA
>NZ_JBHIOQ010000037.1:0-3961 GCF_042195565.1 Bartonella sp. AP88XZML
TTTCCAATAATCTATGATTTTTGCGCGTAACACAGTGTTATAACCTAAAATGACAATAAGAGATTCACGTTTAGGAAGATGGTAACAAGGAAGAGTACGACCTGTTGAATCTTTGTATAATCCAGCAAAATTACTCAGGTCGATTTTAAGTTCGCTAAATAGTTTACGAATATCTCGTATTACATAGCCATGTCTTTTACCGCATAACTCTGCAATTTCAATGCTAGACATGGTTGGAATTGTTTCGTGTTTGTTTGTATTTTGCTGGATAGCAATAGGCTTTTCCATTACGAACCTCATATTGATGGGATTGATGAATGAAAGGGGGCGCTTTTNAGGCTTTTCCATTACGAACCTCATATTGATGGGATTGATGAATGAAAGGGGGCGCTTTTTCAAACGCCCTTAAGAATTTTAAAGCACATCACAAGGACGCAAACGGTGCTGCTGTTCATAGGTACCGTAAAACTCATCATTATATTTTTCTTTTGCTAAATCAGATAAAAGGTCATGGTAAGCAACACTCTCGCGTACAAAGTCATGAACTTTACTCTCCTCGTGGAGATGTTCGATATTTTCTTTTACATATGCTTCTGCAATTTCTTCAGAGATATCTTCACAATTATTCTCAGAAGGATTGATGCGAAAGATTTGGATTGCATCATCTACCTCAGCAACAATGCTTAGAATTTGGCTTGCATCAAGTGGTCCCGATCGACCAATGTTTTGATTATCATCGTAGGAAACTAATAAAATTTCATCAGAATTAATAAGAATTGGCTTATCCATAATTTTTCCTCCCTAACGCCTCTTGGCGATTGTTTGTGCGTGGTTTATGGAATATATATAATACGCATAATGCATACTTGTCAACAATAAAATATGCGTTATGTGTATTTTATTTTTAACGGTATAAAAATCTTGTAAGAAGATTTTTTCTAAATGACGATTCTCATGAAAGGGGAAGGTGAATGGTTATGAAAATAATAAAAAGTGATATAGAACTAGATAACAAAATAATGCATCTGGTTTCTACATTTAGTAATGAAAGAAAAAAAGCTTTTATTTTTTTTCTTCTGCATGCAGGCGATTTAAAAGGTGAAGAATTGTTTCTTTATCTGGTTGAGTTGTTTTTTGCAGTAGATTAATAATTTGCTCATCAACAGTTTTTTTTGTCGCAGGAATTGGAAAGGAGGGGCCTTCTCCCTCTCCAGTTAATAACCATCCTTCACTAATTCTAAATGCTTTTGCATATTTCGCAGATGCCCGCGATATTCCTCTTAATCCTTGTTCGTGCTGTATATAGCTAGAGTAGTTCCAGCCAAAATATCTAGCTGCTTCTTTAGCACTTCTAAAACCACGCGCTAAACGCGCTTTTATTAATCTAGCAGATTGGTCTATCGTGTTACTAAGCATTTTTATCTCCTTAATATATTCATATTGCATATAATTGGTATGCGTTTCGACTTGACTTTTAAGTACTCATAATGCATATTATTTTTTATGGGAAAAATAGCAGTAAAACAGTTACGTAAAAATCTGAATTTAACTCTGAAAGAAATGGCAGAACGGTTAGGCGTCAACAAGTCAACAGTATGGCGTTGGGAAAAATATGGTGTTCCTTCAAGAGGAGCCGTTGCATATCTTCTCGAAGCGTTATGGAATGAACAATCTCCTCCAACGCCTGCTTTTATCAAGGGTTCCACTGTTTGCATGAAGCCATGTGAACAAAATGAAATGTTGCAATCTCAATATGAAGAAAGGAAATAAAATGGACAGTTTGGCAGCGATGATTGTGTTTTTTATAGTCAATGTAATCATGTTTTTTGCTGGCTTTTACTTTTATAAAATGACAGAAACGACTGAAAAAGAGGTAGATGAAAAAGACAAAATAATAGCACAATTAAGTATATTAATTAACGAGTTAGAAGAAACAGTATCGAAAAGAAGAATTGTGGGGACCTTTGGAGGCTATGAGCAATAAAACAGAATAAATTATTAGATGTGTTTGCTTCTTTGCCTTTAAAAGCAAAGAAGCATAGAACAGTCAGTGATTGATCTCAAAGTGGGATGAAAATTGTTGATAGGGCTTCTGACGGAAAAAACTGGTCCAAAAACGAACTTGAAGTGTTTTATATGGATCATTTGACGAGGTGTGTTCAAGAATAAAAACTGGAACGGTTATCTTATTGGAATTTTCTGTTTCTGTAGATCGAATTTTTACGCTCCAAACGCAAGTAGATCCGCCATGTAAACTAAAGAAATCAATATCTCTTTCTAATTCGTGTTGAGCGATGGTATCCGTAATGGGAGATGCTATTAAATCGATGTGTTTTCGAGATATGTTGGGAGTAGTTTTTAGTGACTTTCGATAACGCGAATTGTAGGCGCTATGGAATGCCTCAACAAATTGAAATGGGCTATTTTCGTCTATTCGTATATGATTCATTTTTATTGGTTGTTTTGTAGGGTTTTTGATTTCAAATTCTACAGTAACAATATTGTGTGGTGGTATGACTTCAATCTTAGGTTCCTCAATATTAATCTCCAACTTTGGCTCTAAATTTTGTGATGCCTTTTCTAATATTGTAATTTTCCTTTTGATATTAACCAGTTGGCTTTCCAAATTTTTTAGCTTTTCTTGCATATTTTCCCCCTGCGGTTTCGAAAAAAATGATGATCAGATACGATTAAAAAATACTCTTAGAATTGGAATAGCAAATGATTAACACGATTCTTTGTCTTGATCTAGGCACTAAGACAGGCTGGGCGCTTCGTGATGCAGATGGTTTTATCACAAGTGATACAGAACATTTTCAATCACGCCGTTTTGAAGGCGGTGGCATGCGTTATCTGCGCTTTAAGAAATGGCTTACTGAACTAAAGAGGTCTGTTGATGAAATTGATGCGGTGTATTTTGAAGAGGTACGCCGGCATGTGGGTACAGACGCTTCTCATGTTTATGGGGGCTTTCTAGCAACATTAACGGCGTGGTGTGAACATCATCAGATACCGTATGAAGGCATTCCCGTTGGTACGATTAAAAAAGCAATGACAGGCAAAGGGAATGCGTCAAAAGAAGAAATGATTAAGGCAATGTGTGCAAAAGGTCACGCGCCTTGTGACAACAACGAAGCAGATGCTTTGGCAATTTTATATTTAATGAAAGAAGGGGATGCGCATGTCTAATGGTATGCCGTGGATAAGATTTCATTTGTATGACTGGATAAGTGGTACAGATGGGATGACGTTGGAACAACGGGGCGTTTATATAACGCTTATTGTACGCATGTACGATAAGAAAGCACCAATTAAAGAAGATTTTGAAACGCTTTCACGCGCTTGCAATTGTTCACGAAAAAAATTCGCAACTATCGTCGAATATTTAATGAGGAATGATAAAGTTATTGAGACAGATAATGGATTGTGGAATACACGCGTTGAAGAAGAGCTAAACGATTTTGCTGATAAAAAAGAGCATATATCACAAGTTCGTAGTGAAGCTGGTAAAAAAGGTGCACAAGCAAAAAACAATATAAAACAACATGTTAATAATTTTGCTGAAGCAAATGACAAGCAAAACATTTTTTTTGCTGAAGCAAACGCTAAGCAAAATCAAGCTATAAAGAACCAGAATAAGAATATATATAAAAAAACTAAAACTAACGTTTTAGCAAAAAAAGAAATTGGTTATGAAAGTTTAGAAACAATCGATTTGGTTGACGAGCCAACAGAGGTTTCTGCTGTTGAGACCACATCAGAGCAAATCGCAACAGGTGCGGATAACCAACCTCCCATTCACGAGCAAGAGAACGTTCCCCAAAAAGCAAAACGAGCGCAAGCTAATCGCGGTTGTCGATTGCCAGAGGATTTTGAACCGGATTACGATTTTGCAATCGAAGAGGGCTTGCCTCCGGAGCGCGTGAAAGTCGAAATCGCAAAGTTTCGAGATTACTGGCGT
>NZ_JBHIOQ010000038.1:0-4276 GCF_042195565.1 Bartonella sp. AP88XZML
GTCAAATATTGATTTTTATTCTTTGAAAAATTAATTAGCCAGAATTAGCAAGAAAACAGGGCTTTCTAGCCACGTTTCAAGATCACATTTTACTAAATTTTTAGAGGATATTTTTGAATTTTGGACGCAATTCGACCAGTACAGCAGCGTCATTAAATACGACTTTTCACATATTGTCAACAAAAAAATCAATATATTGTGTTTTTTTTATTTTTTTACCTAAATATGGTGTTTTAAAAGATATTCTTTATTTTCCTTCAATACAACATTTATGTTGCATTGAAACATTTTAGATGTTATATTATTATAATGAATAGTCAAGAATTGAAAAGATATCTTATAAAGCATGGTTGCAGTTTTACTTCAGGGAAAGGTGGACATTTGCTTGTAAAGCGCGGTTCTAAAAAGTCTGTTTTACCTATGCATGGTACGCGAAAAGAATTAGGAACAGGATTAGTCCAGAAGATTCTTAAAGATCTTGACCTAAAATAAGCCTGAATATGGAGGTGTAAATGAAATATGCAATCAAATTTATCAAAGATGACAATGATACTCTTCTAGTCGTCTCTAAAGACTTTCAGGAATTTATTACCTATGGTAACGATGAAAAAGAGGCTTTGGAACAGGCTAAAAATGCACTTTTAACAGTCATTATGGGGCGTTTTCAAGATCGTGAACCTATTCCCTTTGGACATCGTGATATTGCCTATCCTTTTGTTGAAGTATCTTCATTGGTGACTTTAAAAATTGCAATACATAACGCTATGATTGAAAAAAACTTACGCAAAGCTGATCTCGTACGTCTTTTAAAACTTCATCCAACACAAATTGACCGATTGTTGGATTTAAACCACGCAACCAAATTAGATGCCTTGGAATCCACTCTCATTGCTCTTGGAAAAGAGATCTCTATTAATATTCAAAATGCTGCTTGAATTTAGCGGTTTTGTGTAAAATGCTTATGAAGCGCATTAAGAACGACACACAGTGAATTAACAAGATATGGTAACGATTGCTCTTCTACAACAATGTATTGTAGTGCGGCATAAAGATTATGCTGTCTATAAAGGCATTGTGCTTCTTTTAGCACCTCTTTCATTGCTTCATAGTAATGAGTAGTTTTTTCAATCCATTGTTTTTTTGCCTCTTCATTTAAAGATGGAGTAAAGTCATCATAAATTGCATTTGGTAAGGCTTTTGCACATAGGTAATTGTTTTTCACTTCAAGATATTTTTGTGCAGCATCATACTGATCTTGATTAATCACACCTTGCAGATAAAGCCGTCCGATATAGGTACCGGAAAGCGGATTTTTAGCCTCTTCTATGGTCAAACAGAAGCGTTTGGCACGCATTTCAATTGCCAATTTATCCATGGGTTCATGCGGTGTTTTTGCTCGTGAGATGCGTCCATTTGGTTCTCTGATACATCCTTTAATCCGAGGACGACCGCGTTTTGCACGTTTTTTTCTTTTTGTCATATTTTTTTTCAATCAGAATGGGACGCTATCGTTAAGAGCGGTTCTATAATCTTGAGCACCTGAAGCGATAGCATAATTTTGAGAAGTAATGGGTGAAGGGAATGCCGATTGCTCTTTTTTGGCATCAAGCAAATACAACTCGCCTTTGAATTGTGGTAAGACAATCTCTGTTGTGTAACGGTCATGACCATTTTTATCTTGCCATTTACGTGTTTGTAATTTGCCTTCTATGTAAACCTTTGAACCTTTACTGAGATACTGAAGAGAAATTTTTGCTAAATGTGGATTAAAAACCACAATGGAGTGCCATTCCGTTTTATCTATTTTTTGATTGGTCTTTTTATCAGTATAGCTTTCAGAAGTTGCTATACTAAAATTGACTATTTCAGCTCCAGAAGTCATGGTTTTGCTTTCGGGGTTAGCACCGAGGCGTCCTATTAATGTCACTTTGTTTAGCATGTTTTTTGTTACCTTAATTTGTATTTAAATATGTAAAAAATCTTAGCATAATTTTATTATTTTTTCAATTATTTCAGTTAATTAATCACAGTTTTTTAAAGCATTACTTTATAATCTTATTTGATAAACTCACTCAATAGCTGTGTTATAAAAAGGCGAGGCTTTTTTGCTTGATTTATTATTGACAATCGAACCTTTTTGTGCGATATTGGTTTTATCAAATTAAGGGGAGGCTAAATGAAACGAGAAGCGCTGCTTAGAGAGTTACGCAAAGAAGCCAGAAAAAGAGGTCTTCATTACAGTGAAGCTCCAGATGCAGGCAAAGGGTCACATTATTTGGTAACTTTTGGAGACAAAACAACTGTTATAAAATCGGGTGAATTAACGCTACTTTACGTGAAGATAATAAAAAAACAATTGGGAATATGAAACTCGTATTTCATACGTTTTTAATTTTTCGTTTCAAAAACATTTTGATCATAGTGAGGAGACCTAAACATGGAATATACGTATCAAGCAAAATTTGAAACTGATCCGGATGGTGGTTTTATTGTGACTTTTCCAGATGTACCTGAAGCAATAACAGCTGGAGAAAATAGAGTAGAGGCATTAGAGAATGCTGTTGAAGCTTTAGGGTTGGCATTACGGAGCTATTCTATGCGCGGTCTGCCTTTGCCTACACCACGGCAGTACAAAGACCTTGTAGAAGTTACGGTAGATGCGTGGAATGCTCTTAAGCTCGCAGTGGTAGAAGCCTTTAATGAAGCGAATATTACAAAAACAGAATTGGCACATCGTTTGGGTAAAAAAGAAACAGAAGCAAGACGCATTCTTGACCCCAATTATCCAACTAAGCTTCAAACTTTAGAGCAAGCACTGAGTGTTCTCGGCAAGCAAGTCGTTATTACAATAAAAAACGCGGCTTAACTATCTCCTCGCCTTTGAAGACGAGAAGATAAAATCATGTTTTTAAATCTAAGCAGCTTTTACAACAGATTTTTCTAAAACCTGTTTTGCTTCTTCAATGAGTGTTTTATACTATTTGCTTTCTTCTACCAATGTAAAGGCTTTGACAAGATGCATGTGGAGAGGGCCATAAATGTAAACAGCCTTTTTAGTTGGAGACATTTTATCCCAATCTTTTGGAAAATCAAAGCGTGTATCACGGTCATTATCAACAGATTGGCTTTTTAACTTTTTTTCACACTCGATAAAGTAACGACGAGCTTGTCTGCCTTTCTCGTTGCGTTCAACCATGGAAAGCTCTTTTGCCATATCTAAAGTGAGATGGTATTCTATTACTGATAACATTTTTACGTTTCCCAATTTTGGGAAGCGTTAAAATAAAATCTTTTCCTTCTTCAAATTCATATTGATTAATGCGGTTTGTAATCCAAGTAGCAAAACGTTTTCCTATTTCCAAAAACGTATGCAACTCGCGTGCGTTGACCGTTTGAACAGTTTCCTGATCAATTGTTTGTTCCGTAATTTTTATAAGAATGTTCACAATGAACTCCTATCGATTAGAGGTTTTTCATTGACATCAAACAAAGGATGCCGGGTGCTGAAAAACACGGTCGATAGTCCGTCGTTACGCTTTCCCTATAAAAGGTATTGTATAGCGTAACCACACCCGACAAAGCCATTATATGTGTGTAACATACAATGAGTCAAAGTCTTTAATGTGCGGAGAAAAGATTGTGTCGGCAATCTATCCGCTATCGATTCAAGGTGTTTTTCAGGCACCTGATTCGACAATAGACATAATGTTGCCATATTGTCAAGCAACTTCCGATAACTTTTTAATCTCTCTATTGATCTCGTCTATAAGAGGTTCGTAATTGAGAACGCTTTTCGGAATATTCCCACCGTAAACCCATGCTTTTACTTGCGCTTTGGTACTGAAATCCGCATTCTTAGGTGTTTTGTAATACTGACCACCATCAAACTTTTCACACTCTCTTGTGCCGTCTTCATATTCGTAGAGGTTGTAAAAATACTCCTCTGCTCCGTCTCCCCAAGGAACATAACCAACAGCTGTTGCAACAAACTCTTTTTGCATGGGTTGTTTACGCTTTTTTAAGAACAGGTCTTTTAATATTCTCATGTTTTTAGTCCATAATTTTACCAATTGGTCTATTTACCTAAAATTTGACCGTACAGAGCGTTTTATATTGCGGATATGGTTTTTATCGTAAAATCTTTAAATCGCTTTTTATGGTACCTTTTTGTCGATTTAAATGCATATCTAATCCCAAAATGATCAGCACTTTTCACTATTTTGCTGTTTTAAGCCGCTTTAGAATTGCTACTGTTATGTTGCTCTTCACTAGGCTT
>NZ_JBHIOQ010000039.1:0-3005 GCF_042195565.1 Bartonella sp. AP88XZML
TTAGGCAAACAACGCCATAAAACGCAAAATTTTCCAGCTATGGATTGGAGAAAGGTTCCGGCTTTTTATAAAACACTTTGCGAAGCATCAACCTTAACACAACTGGCTTTGCGTTTGCTTATTTTGACAGGCGTTCGTACCAACCCTTTGTGTCATATTCATAAAGACCAAGTTGATGGCGATATCTGGACAATCCCTGCTGAAAATATGAAAGGTCGACGTGATACTACAGAAGAGTTTCGCGTGCCTCTATCATCAGAAGCATTAGAAATCTTAAAACAAGCGCGCTTGCTTTCTCGCAATGATTTCTTCTTTTCTGCAACCGGTCGGGGTCCCCTCGCTGCAAATTGTATGGCTCAATATATGAGAGACAATAAAATTGAGGCATGCCCCCATGGATTTCGTTCTAGTTTACGTGATTGGCTCGCTGAAACAACCGATGCCCCCTATGAGGTCGCTGAAACTATTCTAAGTCATACAGTTGGCGGCAAAGTAGAGCGTGCCTATCGTCGTACTGATTATCTAGAACAGCGCCGTGTTTATATGGATAAATGGGCGGCTTATGTCACGGGTCAATCTTAAGATATGGGGTGAATAACCCCATTATCTGTGGATAACTTTAGCTCTCTTCTCTCTCATTCTTTCTCAATAGGAGTCATAATTTATCACATTAGAAATTGTATAATAAAATATTGTTTTCTATAAATAAAACATCTTTCTAAATGAACCAAAATGTGGTTAATAAATGATTATGATTTGTTTTTATAGTGAAAGGATTTTAGAATGACAGAAAATGATATTCTTTTAACAGACCGTGAAAGTGCAAAATTGCTTCATATGAGTGTCTCAACTTTCCGCCGTCATGTAACCAATGGCTCTTTNCGTTATAACGACGCGGCATAAAAAGAAAACCTTGTCACGTAAGGACGGACAAGGCTTTCTCAAGCTCATCAAACCTGGTGCTTTATTTGGTGTAAATTCAAGGCTTTCTCTGCTGAAGCAAGACTTAAGGCTGGCATTCAAGTTGTTCTGAATGTTTTTTACAATAAGGGCTATTTAAGCGTCTCTCAACACTTCGCTGAGGCGTGATAGAACCACTAAGAGGATACACCGGAATCCTATCATCTTGACAATTTTCACACCACTTTCCATTTTCACTTCTATAGTGGAAGCCAGATTGAAGCATACAAGTATGAATTATTGCCCATTCACCGAAACCTAATCCACTATTTTCTGTATCGGCATTATAAGGAGTTGGCTTACCACACTCTAACAATGCTTTTGCTACTTCAGTAGAATCTGCATCTGGCTTTTGCCATATAACAAAGTATTTTGAAGGAGGCTTTGAGTCACATCCAGCGATACTTAACAAAGCCATGCAACTCAACAGTTTTAAGATTTTCTTCATTTTTCCCCTCTTTCAATGGATTTATTTACGATAAAACAGAGCTCATAAACCTATTGATATTTCCTGTCACCGCTGCTGAAAACAACAGTGAACAATATTGAAATGGTTAATTGAGGAAACAATCCCGCCATTCCAAGCGAAGGCAAGGAGGGGGATTGTTGATCATCACTTAAGGCTTGCATTCATCCGCATTTTTATACCTTTTACAAAAAGGGCTATTTAAGCGCTTCTTGACACTGCGCTGTGGTATGACAGCACCTGGACGACAAATCGGCAAGTTTTTCTCTTTAAAAGTATAACACCAATATGGTCCTCCCCATTTGTAGTGGAATCCTGCTTGAATCATGCAAGCATCGATGGAAGCCTCTGCATTGATGCTTAGCTTTCTATTTTCTGGAAAAACATCATAAGGGGTTGGCATACCACATTCTAACAAGGCTTTTCCTATCTCCGTAAAATCTGCACCAGGTTTCTCCCATGCACTCAAAACTCCTGGTGGAGGCTTGTCGATGTTACATCCAACAATATTTAACAGAATGAGACCACTTAATAATTTCAAGATTTGTTTCATTTTTTTCTTCCTGAATATTTTGAATAAATTGGCGTACGATTAGGTAATCCATAAGCCTGTCGACATATTGAACCTGCATTACCATAACAAGCATGGACACTTGGGTAGCCCTTAAATATTTGCCCTGCTTCTTTCCAAGGACCACTTCCAGGAGGTATTTGCTCAAAAGTGTAAGGATTTTTGCCAATCTTTGTACCCACAAAGTCATTTTTATGATTTTCCAAGTTTACGTAATCCTGCTTTCCATCACTTAAGATATATAACGTATCTGCCATGTTTTGAGTATTATAAGCTGGTCCAAAGAAATTAATCGTTGTTTTCTTTGCTATACCATGAACACCATGCTTTTCTAAATCATGCGATCCATTGCCCGCTGTCATACTGCCGCGGCTATGCGCATCAGTATGCAATCCTATATTGCCAAGGCTATACAACAGATTCTGGTACTTCTTCGTCGAATTGGTCAAAATACCCAACTTACCTTCTAGAGCATACTGATACCCTGCAATGAACAACTCTACCAAGAACGAATCGCTATGAGGGAACATCAGAAAATAGTGCGGATCATTCTTGTTATCAGCCAACTGAACCGCATTATGGGCTGCGTCATCTGGTGTTGTAAAAATACCATTGAGAAAAACATGAACCTTGCCATCAGAACCTTTTTGTAAATTCTGTTGTTCTTCAGGCGTTAAATAATGATATTGCGGCTGCGGGTTTCCATGACTGTCTCTTATAGGATTTCCATTTTCATCTTTTGCATAGATCACATTGCCATTTTCATCGTGATCCACGGTAGCCAGATAATGCTCTTTGATAAACATGTTTACAAAGCCCTGTTCAAAGATATTAATTCCTTCATCCGATAAATCATTGATCATACCTACGCGATTATGCACTGCTCCCTCAAGCGATGCGACATCTAGCTGTCCTACTGCTTGGTGGGCTGCTGCGGTGTTGCGGTTGAGAGAGCCAATGATTTGTCCAGCATCTTGCCCCATCGCCCTCTGTCCAGTTGTATCAGTA